>NZ_JADOUS010000008.1:0-203302 GCF_015752045.1 Arthrobacter sp. CAN_A2 | reverse complement strand
CCCTCGGATTCCGGAACCTCACCAACTACATCGCGCGCAGCCTGCTCGAATCAGGCGGCTTCAGACCTCGACTACACCCTCAATTACGATGAGCCTCCAATCGTCCCGATCCACCGGCATAAGGACCTGCATGGACAACTACGCGGAATTCATCGAGCGACTCGACACCGCCTCCGCCACTCGGCGCCCGGCAGGAGTCGCTCCAGCTGTCACTCGGCATCTTGGAGGCAGTTCTCGCGCAGAACAGCGACGGCCTCACGCTCTGGACGCAGCGCCGGACACGCACTGACGCTCTGCTGGCGAAGCACGCAACGAACTCGGAGACGCAGCGCACCCTGACGGAACTGCGCGGTGTCGCGTCGACGATGGAGCCGATGTTCCGCACGAGGACCGAGCGGCTTGGTGAGAGAGTCGCCGTCGTCCGCCGGCGCAGCGACGAGATCGAGGAATCGCTCAACGACCTCGCGCGGAGCAAGCTCAAACTGGAGACGTCCCGAATGCTGTCCCGCGAGCGGGAGAACCTCCGCAAGGCGATGACTGATGTCTCCGGCACGCTGGAACAGCCTGTCGCGGCTGATATCGATCCCGGAGTGAGGGAAGACCTCAATGCCACGCATGAGGCGATCATCCTGGCCGAGGCCCTGCTGGAAGTGAAGGCGAACTGACCACGGCACCAACGAAAGTGACCCAGAAGGACATCATCGCCTTCACGTCGAAAGAATGGGACGGCAGGCCCGCCAAGCAGGTGCCGAGCATGTTCGTCGGCTTCATCGTGATCGGCTACGTACTGGGCCCGATTCTCATGATCCTCATCGCGCCCCTAAGGAGCTTCAATGTGCTGTCGCTGTTCGCCGTCATGACCGCCGTCCTCTTCACGGCCCTGGCGATCAGCGGCGAACGGTCGAGGCAGCAGAAGTTTCTGAGCGGACTTGCCGTGACCATCAACACGACCGTCCTCGAGCTGACCGGCAATCCGCAGGACCAATTGTCCCTGGCCAAGGTCGAGGACCTCGTCACGCACGGCCAGTGCATTCCCCTGCTGGTCAATGGAGTGTCGGGGCTCGAGCTCACAGCGCTTCGCGAGAAGCCACCTGAGCCTCCGCAGTGTATCAAGAAGGACCAGCGGATCGTCTCGACGGTGCCCGACGTCGTCGTCACGACGCGCATTGTCATCACTACTACCCCGCCGGAGTACGGCATCACCAGCTTCGACAAGCTCCTGGCCGCCGACACGCCAACGTGAAGCAGCAGCGATCGCGTGCGGACGCGGCTACGATCAGCTACTTGCCGGAGGCGGGCTGCTCAATGCCTGGCACTGGCGGTGACGGCGGCGCGGGGAGCGAACCAGCGATGTGTTGCAACGCTCCCCCACATACCAGGAGCACCAGGGCCAGCGTTACGAGGCACCACAGTGCATCGAGGCAGCCCTTCTGATTCCTTTGACGTCGCCGGCTGACAGGCCGTGTGGAACGCACCCGTGGGTCCGCTTGAATTCGGTGGACAGGTGTCGGCCTCGCAGCCGCAACCCGCCGGGCTGAGAGCGCGGCGGACGACGCGTTCGACCGGTCGAGCAGGGCAGTGGTCGCCACGGCCGGGCTCAACGATCCGGCCAGCAGTTCCTCGAGGTAGTCGTGGATCGCGTTGACGAACGGTTCCTCGAGAACAGGCGGCAGCGCGAGGACCGCATCCACCAGCTGATCAATGCCCACGACCCTCCCGCCCGTGCTCGTCGAACCCTCGAGGTCGGGCTGTCCCACCAAGCAGATCCACGCCTGCACCATCGTCCGATGCTGCGGCTCGAGCAGAACGGCGACGGCGCTGCATTGCTCGAGCAGGGACGCCGTTTCCTTCTTACGCGCGTAGCCGTTTTGGCTCAGCTCTCCATCGCGCAGGCGCACATCACCCGACCAGTTCTTGGCATCGATCATTAGGATCCCGCCGGGGCCGATCGCGAGGTGATCGATGTTCGCCCTCTGCCGGCCCGGCCAATGGACATCGTGGAGGACTCGCCAGCCGTGAGGTTCCAGCCGGCGCAGTTGCTCACCCACCCGTGCCTCACCCTCGGCCCCGGCAAGCCATGCCTGCTGAGCCTTGCGCGCCTGCTCGAGTTCCGTCTCCAGTCGGGAGACCCGCTCCCCCATCCGCCGCGCCTGTTCGGCTGCGCCCTGTCCTGCTTCCACGTTCCCCCCTACGTCTAGCGCCCCAGCCTAGAAGGGCTTGGGTGTCATGAAACGAAGGAAAGCACTAGGAGAAAGGCAGGATTCCGCTTGGCACCCGAATCGCTCCTCGAGTCCCGCTCCCACGCATTGGCAACGTCGGGACAACGGTACGCACGGCCCTCGCCGCCCGGGATAGACCCCACCAGAATCGAGCGATGGAACAGCGCAGCCCGGAAGAAACTTTGAAGGAGTCGTACCCCGGCATCGGGATCGCCCTCGGCGCAGGGGCCGGATGCGCCATCGGGGTGGCGATCGCCGGCGGACCCGGCATCGCGATCGGCACCGCCATCGGTGCGGGTGTCGGTCTCGTCGTCGGTGCGATCGCCCAGTCAGCGTCCCGGTCAACGCCAGGCTCCTCGTCGGGGAGTCACGACGCCTGATCTCAAACGCTGACGTCACACGCGAACGACCACGGCGGCCTCCACCTGAGTTCGCCACGCCTCAGGACGGACGGCTAGCCCGTCAGGCGCCCACGGACTGCCAGTCCGCCCGGGCTGCCCAGATCAGGAAGGCGAGCGCCGGGACGCTCCACAGCCAGAAGCCCCAGCCGAACAGCATGAGCCCCAGGTGGAAGGCGATGACGCCCGCCCAGCCGACCTTGGCCCACTGACCGCCACGCAGGAGCAGCACTCCCAGGGTGGCCTCGCCCACGGAGAGCGCAAGACCCCACCGCGCCGGAGCAGCCATGAAGATCTCGCTCCAGGCCTTTTCGACCAGCGGGATGAACGACTCCTGGGCGAAGGGCGCATACAACTGCGGATCGGCCATGACGATCCCAAGATGCACTCCTCCCGTGAACAGGAAGAACCCGCCCACGATCTTCCGGGTAAGGCCCGTCCGCTTCAGGCCCTCGCGCTGATCGGGAGCGGATGGCTTGTCCTTCGTGAACTTCAGCATGCTCGCCTCGGCTTCCGGATGGGCCCGCACGACGGGCGGCGGAATCGTGTCCAATTCCATTGTTTTGGTTAGGGCCCTGAGGGACAGGGCCCTTGGTCCCCGGACGGAGACCCGCAGGCAACTCCCCCGCTCCGCCCCGCGGACCTTTGGCCCTATCAGGGCCCGGGACCGCCTTGTGATGCTGGACGAGGATCCCGTCCCGCCAGCTCCGGAAGGCAGACGACACCCGATGGCCACCGACCTCGACAAGGACCCCACTCCCTCCACGCGCGTGCGGACGCTGATGGAACCCGTCTGGGCCGACCGCCGGGTGGGCGCTGCCGTAGCACTGGCCGTCGCCGTCGGCTGCGGCCTCCTGCTGGGTTGGTGGACTCCACGCGGCCCCCTCACCACTGCGGAATCGCTCGGCACGATGCTCCTCTGCCTGCTGGTCGGCGTCGCCACCGGATTGGTCCTCCGGTCGCGGTGGGCCATGCTGGCTGCGCCCGTGGTGGTCATCGTCGTCTTCGAACTCACGCGCATCGGCACTGACGGACCCACCGTCGACGAAATCGCCACAAGCCCGTACGGCATCTTCGCGTTCATCGTCGGGCGTGGTTTCCATGCCCTCCTCGCCCTGCCCGCGATGATCCTGGGCGCGGCACTCGGCGCCGGAGCAGCGCGACGACTCACGCGCACCCCTGGTGAGGCCCATCGCGCGAGTGCCGGCGTCGTCGTCCGCCGTGCCGTGGCGGCCCTCACGGCGGTGGCACTCATCGCGCTCGCGGTGGTGCTCGCCCGGCCAGCCGGCACGGCCCCCATGCAGGCCGCGGACGGGGAACCTATGCCCGAGAGCATCGCCGAACTCACAACAACGGAGACCGGCGGCAAGGACCTCGGCATCATGCTGCGCGGCGTCGACGTGGAGAAACCCGTCCTGTTGTTCCTCGCGGGCGGCCCGGGCGGATCCGAACTGGGCGCGATGCGCAACCATCTGCAGGAGCTGGAGGAGCACTTCGTCGTCGCCACCCTGGACCAGCGGGGCACCGGGACGTCCTACCCGGAGCTGGATCCGGCGTCCACCCTCACCCTCCAGAGTTCTGTCGAGGACGCGATCACCGTGACGAACGCCCTGCGGGAGCGCTTCGCCGAGGACCGGATCTACCTGATGGGCCAGTCCGGCGGGACGATCTACGGCATCCTCGCTGTCCAGCAGGAGCCGGAGCTGTACCACGCGTTCATCGGCACCGGGCAGATGGTGAGCCCGCTCGAGACGGACACCATCTTCTACGAGGACACCCTCGCCTGGGCCGAGCAGAGCGGCGATACAGCCCTGGTGGAGGAGCTGGAACGGATCGGTCCGCCACCCTACGAGGACATGCTGGACTACGAGACCGCCCTTGCCTACGAGCACCAGGTGTACCCCTACGACCACACCGGCAACTCGGAGGGCGAGGGCGGGTTCTCGGAGAACTTCATCGTCCCCGAGTACACCCTCACCGATCAGGTCCATCTGCTCGGCTCGTTCATGGACACCTTCTCCGTCATCTACCCCCAGCTCCAGGACACCGACTTCCGCACCGACGTGACCAGCCTCGAGGTTCCCGTCTACTTCGTGCAGGGCGCTCACGAGGCCCGCGGTCGCGCCGAACCGTTCGCGGAATGGTTCGAGCTGCTCGAGGCCCCGGTCAAGGAGTCCACGGAGCTCGCGACCTCCGGCCACCGTCCGCTGTTCGAGCAGCCCGACGAGTTCGTGGCCTATCTGCGCGACACAGTGCTGGTCCGGACGCCGCCGTCCTGAGTGGACGCCCCGCGGCCGGGAGCCCTCCGGGCAGCCGATGGTGCAGCAGTGTGCAGGTCAGTCCCCGCCTTAAATACAGGATTCGCCCGACGCGGGGAGGCCACCCGGCTCCATAGCCTCGTCCGCATGAACCTTCCCATGATCGCCGGAACCATCTCGACCGTGCTGTTCGCCCTGTCGACGCTGCCGATGCTGCTCAAGGCCGTGCGCACCCGCAACATGGAGTCCTACAGCCTGGGGCACATGGCGCTCAGCAATGTCGCCAACATCGTCCACTCGGTGTACGTGTTCAGCCTGCCGCCGGGGCCCATCTGGATGCTCCACGCGTTCTACGGTGTGGCGTCGGCGCTCATGCTCGTCTGGTATCTGCGTTTCTCGAGGACACCCCGGGACGCCGCCGACGTCGTCGCAAGCACAACCGACGACGACGCCGTGACGGCCGCCGGTCGGCGCATCGCTTGACGCGCGGACGGACGGGACAAAAACCCCGGCCAGCCGATAGAAATGCCGTGGTGCGGAAGGTCCCGCAGGACTACCGTTGATCCCCTGATGGACACCGAGGAGCTGACCGAACTCCTGAGCACCGGGCGGGCGGAACACGCCCGGGGCGAATGGCGTGCCGCGTTCGACGCCCTGAGCGCGGCCGACGCCTCCACTCCCCTGGACGTCGAGGACCTCGAACTGCTCGGCAGCGCCGCGTGGTGGAGCGGCAATGTGAAGGAGAACTGCGAGGTCTCGGAGCGGGTCTTCCAGCACCACTGCGAGAACCAGGCCCTCCCGCGGGCCGCGATGAAGGCGCTCGAGCTCGCCCTCCTCTGGGTGAACCGGGGAGACCTCGCCGTCGGCTCCGGATGGGTCAGCCGCGCCCGGCGCATCCTCCGGGACCTGCCCGAGAGCCCCGCCCACGGGTATCTCCTCTATCTCGAGGCCGTCCTGGAGCTGGACTTCTCCGGCACCGCCCCGCCGCCGTCGTACATCTCGCGGCTCCGCACGATGAGCGAGCGCTTCGCCGACCCCGCGCTGATGTCCCTCGGGCTCGTGCTGTCCGGACTCGCGGATGTGCGCAGCGGCGAGACCGCGCGGGGCTTCGCCGAACTGGACGAGGCGATGCTGCCGGTGCTCGCCAACCGGATAGCCCTGGAGTGGGTGGGCGACATCTACTGCACGGTGATCCACGTGTGCCACGAACTCGCCGACTACCGCCGCATGCGGTTCTGGACCGCGGCCACCGAACGGTGGTGCGCCCGCTTCGGCAGCGAGGTCATGTACACCGGGGTCTGCCGCGTGCACCGCCTCGAACTGCTGAGCATCGAAGGCAGTTGGCACGACGTCGAACCGCAGATCGAGCGCGCCAGCGCCGATCTCGTGGACAAGGACATCTGGGCCGCCGGCGAAGGCTACTACCAGCTTGGGGAGATCCGGCGGATGCGCGGGGATCCGGAAGGCGCGCGGGCCGCGTACGCGCTGGCGAAGAGCTGCGGCATCGAGCCGCAGCCGGGACTCGCGCTGCTGGAGGCGGCGGACGGCGACGACGAAGCCGCCTACGCGGGGCTCCTCGCCGCACTGCAGGGACGGGACCGGCTCGCGCGGGCGCGGCTGCTGGGTCCGGCCGTCGAGGCGGCGCTGCGGCTCGGGCTCGGGCAGGAGGCCGAGGAGCTGTGCAGCGAACTCGAGCACACGGCCGAGCACTACGGGAGCGCCGGTTTCCGCGCGTGGGCGCAGAAGGCGCGAGGCATCCTGTTGCTCACCAGCTCCCACCCCGCCGAGGCCCTCGCGTCGCTGCAGGGCGCCCGGCGATTCTTCGAGGATGCCCGGGCCCGCTACCCGAGCGCCGTCATCCACCGGTGGGAGGCCCTGGCGTACCAGGCGCTGGGCCAGCCACAGGCTGCGGCCTGGAACACCGCGGCCGCGCGGACCATCTTCGAGGAGCTCGGCGCCGTCGCCGAACTGCGACCCATGGTGGCGCGCAGCGCACCGGGCGGACTGACCGCGCGGGAACTCGAAGTCCTCGCCGCGATCGCCTCCGGCGCGTCGAACCGGGAGGCGGCACGTCAGCTGTTCATCAGCGAGAAGACCGTGGGACGGCACCTCGCGAACATCTTCGGCAAGATCGACGTCACCTCCCGCACCGCCGCCGCGGCCTGGGCGCGCGAGAACGGCGTCGCACCTGGTCCGGGCGGCTGAAGCTGCTTCCCGATCCGCCGCTTCTTGTGCCGCCGCTTCCGGTGCCGCGCCGCCGTCGCACCGCGTCCCGCCGTCGCCGTCGTGCATGATTCGCCGTCGTGCATCATTCGCCCCACTGCCGCCCAACCGGAATGCAGCGTTTGCCCGATGCAGCGCCGGGGCCCTGATTCCTAGGCTCGATGCAGCGGGACAAGCCCGCACGAACCCAGGGAGCACACCATGTCAGTCAGTACGGAACTCGGAACGGCCGACGCCGACCTCGCGGCCGTCGAGGCGTTCGGCGAGCGGTGCATCGGCCTGCTCAACGGCGGCAGCATCGCCGTCCTCATGAGCATCGGACACCAGACGGGCCTGTTCGACGCCCTCGCCATCCTGCCCGCCGCCACGAGCGCGGAGATCGCCCGGACCGCCGACCTCAACGAGCGGTACGTCCGGGAGTGGCTGGGCGGCATGGCATCGGCCGGAGTCCTCACCTACGAGCCGACCGACAGGACCTTCGCCCTGCCCGCGACGCACTCCGCCCTGCTCACCACCGCCGCAGGGCCGGACAACCTGGCCCGCATCATGCAGTACGTCAGCATGATGGGCGAGATGGAGCAGCGGATCGTGGACTGCTTCCGGAACGGCGGCGGCCTCTCCTACACCTACTACCCGCGCTTCCACGCGATCATGGCCGAGGAGAGCGCCGGGGTCAACGACGCCGCGCTCATCGACACGATCCTCCCGCTGATCCCCGATCTTCCTGCGCGACTGCGGGCGGGCATCCGGGTGGCGGACATCGGCTGCGGTAGCGGCCACGCCGTCAACCTGATGGCGAAGGCGTTCCCGGCGAGCACGTTCACCGGCTACGACTTCTCCGAGGAGGCCATCGCCGCAGCCCGTGCCGAAGCCGCGACGCTGGGCCTGGCCAACGCCCGCTTCGTCCTCCAGGACGTCGCCCGACTGGACGAGACGGACGCCTTCGACGCCATCACGGTCTTCGATGCGATCCACGACCAGGCCGACCCCGCGAGAGTACTGCGCGCCATGTTCACCGCGCTGCGCAGCGGCGGCAGCCTGCTCATGGTGGACATCAAGGCCTCGAGCAACGTGGAGGACAACATCGAGCTGCCCTGGGCCTCGTTCCTGTACGCCCTCTCGGCGGTCCACTGCATGAGTGTCTCGCTCGGGCTCGACGGCGCCGGCCTCGGCACCGTCTGGGGGACGCAGCTCGCGCAGACGATGCTCGGCGAGGCAGGCTTCACGGAGATCGAGGAGAAGGCGATCGCATCCGACCCGTTCAACGCCTACTTCACGGCGTCGAAGGAGTGAGTTGCCCCTCCGGGGACTCTGCTCCGCGATCGGCGGGCGGCCTGTCCGGGTCGCCCGCCGGTCGCTGGTCCGGGCCCGGCAGCATCGTCTCGAGGTACGCGATGATCGCTGCAACACCCGCCTCGAATCCGAGCTCCGAGCGTTTCCCTGCTAATGATGCATCCGCGAACGCACCGTGCAGCGCGGGTTGGCCCTCGGCGTCGGCGAGCCAAGACAGCTCCGGCGACGCCATATCCAACGCGGAGCCGAGCATGAAACTGTCGAGGACGGTCACGGCCACGACGACGTCGTTCGCGGCAAAGCCCTGCTCCACGAAGACCGCGGCGAGGTGCTCGTAGATGTCGAGCGTCGCAGTGTCCGTCACGGCCTCCCCCACGAGCAGCGGGATGGCCTTCGCGTGCTGGCCCAGAGCACTGCGGTAGCTCCTCGCCCACGCCGCTGCCCGATCGCGCCAGTCAGGGCCGGCCGTGAAGAAGTCCCCCGCCGCCAGTGCGTCCGATCCGATGACGGACCGGATCCCGTTGATGATCTCCGGGCGTCCGTCCACGTGGTGGTAGATGGAGGACGGGCTGACCGACAGCTGCTTCGCCAGCCCCGGCAGCGTAAAGTCTCCGAACTCATCCACGAGCTCCAGTGCTGCCCGATAGATCTTCTCCGGCGACAGAATCGCCTGGCGTGGCCGCCCCATACTCCCCCTATGTACCGACGGCTGTGCCGCCCTCTACTGTTCCGGTCCCCGCGCCGCTCGCGTCGTCGTCGTCGTCGTCAGAACACGATCACGCTGCGTGCCCGCTCACCCCGCCGCATCGCGTCGAAGGCCTCGTTGACCCCGTCCAGACTGATCCGATGCGAGATGAGCCGATCGACGGGCAACCGCCCCGCGAGGTACAGCGCCGCAAGCCGCGGGAAGTCCCGCCCGGGCACGGTCGAGCCGTAGTTGGAGCCGATGAGCGACTTCCCGCTCTCCGCGAGCATCAGCGCATCGATGGACACCGGGCTGTCCTCCGGCGGCAGGCCCACGATGACGGCCTTGCCTCCGGGGGCGATGAGCGACGGAAGGGACTCGATGGTCTGCACCCGCCCGATCGCCTCGAACGCGTACGCGGCGCCTCCCCCGGTGATCGCGGCGATCTCCTCCGCGAGCCCGTCCGACGGCACCAGTGTGTGGGTGGCGCCGAACTCCCGCGCCGCTGCGAGCTTCTCCTCGCTGAGGTCGACGGCGATGATCGGGTTCGCGCCGACGAGCCGCAGCGCCATGATGATCGAGAGCCCCACGCCGCCGGTCCCGACGACGACGGCGGCCGTCCCGGCCTCGACGCCCGCATCGTTCACCACGGCCCCGAAGCCCGTGGCGACGGAGCAGCCGATGAGGCTGGCGACGTCGAACGGGACCTCGTCGGGGATACGGATGGCGCCGGCTTCGGGGACGACGGCGTACTCGCTCATGGACCCGACGGTCAGGTACGGGAACACGCGCTCGCCGTCGAGGGTGAGCGGGCTGCTGCCGTCGGGCAGGAGGCACTCCTCGGACCGGCTGCCCGTGCAGACGTAGGACTTCCCCGACAGGCAGGCGGTGCAGCGCCGGCAGGGGTAGAACCAGGAGAGGATCACGTGGTCGCCCACCGCGACGTCGGTGACGCCGTCGCTGATCGCCTCGACGGTCCCGGCGCCCTCGTGGCCCATCACCGTGGGCGAGGGCAGCGTCCAGTCGCCGTCGAGCACGTGGCGGTCCGATCCGCAGACGCCCGACGCGCCCATGCGGACGAGGACGGTGCCCGGGGCGGGGTCGGCGACCGTGACGATGGTCAGGTCGAGGTCCTGCGAGCCGCGGCGGTGGACGGCGGCGCGGGCGGTGCGGCTCATGCGCGGCCCTCGGCCTTCTCTACGTCCACGTCGGCCGCGTAGCCGCCGACGCCGCGGCGGACGTAGAGGACGCGGGCGAGCACGTAGTAGACGATTCCGCCGACGATCGCCGCGGGGAAGGACGCCGTGATGTAGCCGAAGACGGGCAGGGCGGTGAGCGTGACCGGGTTGTAGATGACGAGGTAGAAGGCGGCCCCGACGACGACGGCGGCCATGCCTGCCCAGTTGACGCCTCCGTGGAAGTGGTAGGCGCTCTCATGGCGGTGGCGATAGAGGTCCTCGAGCACGACGCGCTGGCGGCGCAGCAGGAAGTAGTCGGCGATGATCGCCCCGCACATGGGCGCCAGGAACGCGCCGCTGAGGGTCACGAACACCATGAACCGCTGATACATGAAGCCCGGGAAGAACGCGAGGACGGCGGGCAGGACGAAGAACGCCGCGCACAGCCACGCCCACCGGACCCCGGAGAGCAGATTCCCGCTGGCCTGCCGGATGGCGAGCACCGTCGAGTAGACGATCGAGGACGTGCTGGTGATGTTCGCGAACGCGATGAACAAGAGGATGAACGCGCCGACGATCGGACCGCCGAACGGCAGCATCCAGACGGTCGGATCGGAATCGCCGAGGGTCAGGGCCGCGGCCATTCCGACGACCTGCGCGATCAGCGTGGCGCCGAACAGCCCGAGGTAGGACGGCCAGAGGGCGGCCTTCGGGGTCTTGGTCAGCCGGGCGAGCGAGCCCATGACCGGGTACCAGGACACGCCGACGCCCACGTTGAACTCGACGGCGAGGGCGAAGTTGAGCCGCTCGTCGTCGAACGGTGCGAGCGGTGCGGCGCTGAACAGCGTGTCCCACGAGGTGTTGAGGACGAGGAAGACCATGAGGAAGACGGTCACGACGATCAGGCCCGGCGCGATGAACTTGTTGAACCGGCCGATGGTCACGGGTCCGCGGGAGAGGATCCACCAGGAGACGGCGATCGCGACGAGGGCGAAGACCGTGACCATGAGGCTCTCGGGCCCGAAGTCGGTGCTGAACGCGGAGTTGGAGACCTGGGTGACCGCCCGGCCCACCATGATGGCCAGCAGCGAGGACCAGCCCATCTCAGTGATCAGGATGACGGTGAAGACGAGGATGCCCACGCCCACGAGCCCGAAGACGGGCCGGAGGATGGTGTACTGCTCGACGCCGTAGCGCTGGCTGGCGACGACGCTGGCCAGGATCATGAATCCGAGGCCGATCGCGTTGCCGATGATCATGGCGGCGATGCCCTGCTGGAAGCCGACGAGCAGCGCCGTCGAGCCTCCGACGAGGAACGCCCACGTGGCGATGGCGAGGCTGATGTTGACGCCGGTGAAGTCGGCGCCGTTCCAGATGCGCTCCCTGCGCAGCAAGGGCAGGGAGCCGAGCGAGCCGCCGGTGCCGGCGTCGCTGCTCTTGCCCTGCGTGCTCTTCGTGCCCTGCGGGTTCTTGGTGCTCACAGCGCCAGCACCAGGAAGCCCAGCAGGGTGATCCCGAGGGTCACGAGGGTGTACAGGCCGAGGTCCCTGCCCGAGAGCGCGGCACGTGAGGCGTCGCCGTGCTCATGCGCCGCGATCTCGCCGAGCCTGGACTGCAGATTGCTGGGCGTCGTTGCGTCAGCTGAATCCATGATGCGTTTCTCCAATAATCGAATGTCATTCGGTTTGGGTCCATCGTTGTGCCTATCATGAGGGCTGTCAATGGATCGGCCGTCATAATCCGTGCGAAAAACCTTCGCACAGCCGGCCTCCCGGAAGGAGAAGCGATGCCCGCTCTCGCTGTGCTCCAGGCCGCAGGGACGGTCGACGCCGTGGAGGAGAACCTCCGCCGTCTCGACGGGTACGCCGCCCGCGCCGCCGCCCAGGGCGCGGAGATCCTCGTGACCCCGGAACTCTTCGCCACCGGCTACGCTCCTGCGCTCGCCGCCGAGTCCGACGGGCAAGCCATCCGGGACGCGCTCGCCTGCATGGCGCGGCGGTACAGGATCGCACTGGTCGGATCGTCCGTCGAGGCCACCCCCGACGCGCGGCACATCACCGCCTCCCTGTTCGACCACCAGGGTGCGGAGCTGACCCGGTACCGGAAGGCGCACCTGTTCGGGGCCGAGGAGCGGGCCGTCTTCGCCCCGGGCAACGAGCTCCCCGAGCCGGTCCGGTTACTGGGCATGACCGTGGCGCTCGGCATCTGCTACGACGTCGAGTTCCCGGAATTCGTGCGCAGTGCCGCGCAGCGCGGCGCCGACCTGCTCCTCGTCCCCACGGCGGTGCCAGCCACGGGCGACGTCGGGAACCGGTCGCCGGTCCACACCTACAACGCGAAGCGCATCTCGACGCTGCTGGTGCCCGCGCGGGCGTTGGAGAACGGCGTGTACATCGCGTACGCGAACCACACGGCGCCCGGCTTTACGGGGCTGAGTTGCATCGCGAGCCCCTACGGGACATTCCTCGGGCTCGCAGGGGACGGCGAGGAGCTGCTCTTCGCGGGGGTGGACCAGGCGGAGGTGCGCCGTGCCCGGGAACTCAACACCTACCTGACCTGCCGACGTCCGGAGCTCTTCGCCTGACGTCTCCCGGCTGTCGTTACCGCCGGCGGTGGCGACAATCGAGGCGTCCGGGGCTCACCTGTAGACGTGCAGCGCCCCGCCGTACCCGAGGGGTATGCCATGCCCGCGCAGCCAGGAATCCAGCACCTCGGTGACCGCAGCGAACTTGAGCTGCTGGATCGGCGCGACGATGGCGTGAGGCTTGTTCCCGGCGTCGACCGCGTCCGCGCCTACTCCGATGCGCCAGTTGTGGACTGCTGCGTCATCGCGGTACGCGACCTCCAGGTGGTAACCGCTCCCCGTGTTCATGACCTGGGCGTAGCGGCCCGAGGGACCGTGGTCGAGGTTCTTGGACTGGAGGATCAACCAGTCGCCCGCCGTGGCGATCAGCCTGACCAGACGGACCACCTCGGCCCGCGAGTCGAGGTCATGCCAGGTGCTGCAGTGATCGTCGACGCTGACCATCCACTCGAACGCCTCCTCTGCTGCCGGATGCAGGAGGAGGTCCAGGAGGGTTTCGTCGACGGGCGCAGCAACCAGCGGGGCGAAGCCATTTGCGGTCATGATCACGTCCCCCACAACGAGAGCTCCCAGCATCCGACTCCTTTCATACGGTGGTGACAATTCATGATTTCCCGTACCACTGACATTCCGACTGCGTCGGAACGACGGCCTTAGTCTGGGTGGGACCACCAGACCAGGAAGCACCGGGAGAACCATGACCTACGAACTGCGCACCTATACCGCCAACCCCGGCAAGATGGACGCCCTCGTGGAGCGCTTCCGCTCCTCGACCATCGGCCTCTTCACCGAGCACAACATGAAGAGCCTCGGCTACTGGACGCCCGTCGGGAGCGACGACGTCCTCGTGTATCTCCTCGAGCACGACGGCGACCCCAAGGCCAACTGGGCGGCGTTCGGCGCCGATCCGCGGTGGACCGAAGCCAAGGCGGCGTCGGAGACGGACGGTGCGCTGGCGGCGAGGATCGACTCCGTGCTGCTCGAGGCGACGGACCTGTATCCGGTGGCGCAGGCGCGATAGGACCCGGGACCTACGCCAGTAGGGTCCGGCGTCGGCATGGCGTGCCGGCGTGGTGGGCTCCACCAATTGTCCGAAGAGCCCGCTATTCCTATACCCGGAGTCCTGTCCTCTGTACGATCAGGCTGAGCTCCAACGAGGGAGCCCCGGCGAAGGGAGCAATGTAATGGAGCATAGGCTTTTCGACCTGGGGGATTTCAGCCTTCAGAAGGGCTCGGTCCTTCCGTCCGCTCAGTTGGGGTACACGACGCTGGGTGAGCTGAATGAAGCCAAGGACAACGTCGTGATCTGCCCGACCTGGTTCACCGCCACTCCGGCTGACACTGCCATGTGGATGACGGGCGAGGACCGCGCCCTGAAACCGAGCAAGTACTTCATCATCGTGCCTAACCACTTCGGCGCGGCCGTTTCTTCCTCGCCGAGCAACACACCTCCCCCGTTCGGCAGGGGCACATTTCCGCGGGTCACCGCCTATGACAACATCAATGCGCAGTACCGGCTCGTGACGGAGGAATTCGGTATCGAGAAGATCCGGCTCGTGTCGAGCTGGTCCATGGGTGCCTGCCAGGCGTATGCGTGGGCGGCACTGCACCCGGAGATGGTGCAGGCCATCGCGCCGATCTCCGGCTCCGCCCGCACGGCACAGTACAACAAGGTGTTCCTGCACGCGCTGACGCGGGCCATCACCGCCGATCCCGACTGGAACGACGGTTTCTACGGCGACAAACCCCCGGTCCGCGGCCTCCGGACCTTCGCCTCCATCTACGCCGGATGGGGTTTTTCAGAAGCGTTTTACCGCGAAGAGGTATACCGCGGATTCGGCGCGAGCAGTATCGAGGAATTCATCGAGATCTTCTGGGACCCGTTCTTCCTCAAATGCGACGCGAACGACCTGCTCGCCCAGATCCAGACGTGGAAGCACAATGATCTCGGAGACCATCCGAACTTCGGCGGTGACTTCGATGCCGCACTCGGAGCCATCCGCGCGAAGACGATCATCATGAATGCCGAAACGGACCGGTACTTCCCACCCATCGACAGCGAGTACGAAGCCGGCCACATACCGGGCGCGACCACGAGGCCCATTCCCACCATCTGGGGGCATCTTGCTCCCTTCAATCCCGTGGACCAGCAGTTCATCGACCAGGGAATCACGGAACTGTTGGACAGCTGATCGAAGACCCCACGACGATGCCCGGCACCGAGCGTGCCGGGCATCGTCGTGTCAGGCGACTGACAGCTTCACCGACAGGCTGCTAGCGGCTGAGCCGTCAACCGGTTGACAGCTTCACCGACGGGCCGCTAGCGGGTGAGCGGCCGATCGTCACCAGGCGAGGTCCGCCCGGTCCACCACTTCCGCGTACTTGGCCTGCAGGTCGTACAGCGTCGCACGCTGCACCGCGTCCTCCCGGTCCCCGACGGCGTCCCGCACCACGATCGGCACGAAGTCGTGCTGGATGGCGTCGACCGCCGTCGCCCGGACGCACCCGCTCGTGCTGACGCCGACGATGATCACGGTGTCCACCCCGGCCTCGCGCAGCAGGACGGCCAGCTCGGTGCCGAAGAAGGCGCTGGCCGACTGCTTGACGATCACCTCCTCGCCCTCGCGCGGCGCCACCTCGGGCATCAGTTCACCCATCGGTGATGCTTCTCTGGGCGTCGGACCGATGAGCAGCCGCAGCGCCGGGACCTTCCGCAGGAAGACTCCCCCGTGCGCGGCGTCGTCGAATCGCACCACGGTATGGAACACCGGGACACCGGCGGCCCGGGCCGACGCCAGGACGGCGGCGGCCCCGGCCAGGCTGTCATCGGACGGGAGGCACAGCGGACTCGACGCGTCGAAGTACGCCCGCATCAGGTCCACCGCGATCACCGCCCGCTGCCGGCCGGGCGTCAGGGTCCCGTCGAAGCCGGACGAGAAGCCCGACGACGCTGCGGGAACAGCGCCGGACGGCGCCGCACCCCCCGCGGCGAGCCCTGCAGGCGATTCCGCAGCCGGCTCCCCGGACGGCTCCACAGCCGGCTTCCCGGACGGTTCTGTAGGCGAAGACGGGCCGCCCGCGGAGCCCGAATCAGCAGCCACTACACCGCCAGCGGAGGCGTGGGGGCCGGCCGCCCGGTCTCGGCCATGCTGTTGGCCAGCAGGTTCTCCATCGTGTCGCCGCGGTTGAACAGCGGCAGCGGCTCCTCGCGGCCTTCCCGCATAGACGCGCGCAGGGAGGACGTGGCAGCGGCGTCGAGCTCGCCGTCGTCGTCGCACACCACCCCGTACGTCCGCGCGCCGGCCTGCGTCACAAGTCCACGCCGCACCTCCTTGCACACCAGTTCCGGGTCGCGGGCGAGCGGATCACCCCAGCCGCCGCCGCCCCACGTCACGAAGTGGAGCACGTCGTCCTTGCCGACGGCGACGTCGTGCACCTTGGAGCCGAGGACCTCGCGCGTGCCGTCCGCCCGGTCGATCCACTTGGTGCCGCGCGCGCCGGGCTCGCCGCCCTTGACGCCCCACGGGTAGGTGAGCCAGCGGTCGTCGTGGATGGCGATGGTGCCGGCCTCGAGGAACCGGTAGGCGACGTCCACGCCGTTGCCGCCACGGTGCAGGCCCGCGCCGCCGGTGTCCGGGATGGTCTCCCAGCGGTCGATGATCAGCGGGTAGTAGCTCTCCAGGTACTCGCACGGGATGTTGACGAAGGAGGGCCACAGCGAATGGCCGTCCGGCCCGTCGCCCACGGGACGCCCGGGGATGCCGCCGAAGCCGATCGAGTACAGCTGGAACCACTCGCCCTTCCGCTCGCCGGCGCTGTAGTTCCCCGAGTACATGAAGTGCGGGGAGGAGGAGAAGCCGGCCGCGTTGAGCAGGTCCGGGTTCGCCTGGCCGAGGAGCCCGCCGAAGAGGTCGAACAGCCGGCCGATGCCGTGGTTCCTGCCGTTGAGCGCCGCCGGATAGGCCGGCTTCCAGAACGAGTTCTCCGGGATCTCCACGTCCACGAGCGGATAGAAGCCGTCGTTCCAGAGGATCTGCGGGTCCGCGACGGTGATCATGTAGATGCCGAAGAACATCCGGATCAGGTTCTCGTTGATGTAGTAGTTGATGGGCCCCTGCGCCTGCGGGCTGCTGCCCGTGAGGTCGATCAGCACCTTGTCGCCCGTGCGCGTGATGGTCATCGTGAGCTCGTACGGGCCGTACCCGCGGCCGTCGTCGTCGATGTAGTCCGTGAAGGAGAGTGGCTTGCCCTCCTCGAACACCAGCGCGAGCAGCACCTTCATGGCGCGGTAGTTCCGGTCCAGTAGGGCGTTCAGCGCGGACGTGTAGGTGTCCACGCCGAACCGGGCGCACATCTCCTGGACCCGGCGCGACGCCGTCCGGCAGGCGGCGACGATCCCGTTGAGGTCTGCACGGTTCCAGTCGGGCTTGCGCACCTGGTTGAGGATGATGCCGAGCGCCGTGTCGTCCCGCTCGCCCTTCCGGTACAGCTTGAAGGGCGGGATGATCACGCCCTCCTCGAAGATGGTCCGCGCGTCCGTGGGCATGGACGCCGGCGTCTTCCCGCCGACGTCGGTCATGTGCCCGAACTGCGACGCCCACCCGACGATGCGCCCCTCGAAGAAGATGGGCATCACCACGAGCCAGTCGTTCGCGTGGCTGATGGCCGCGCCGCAGGAGTACGGGTCCGACGTCATGAGGACGTCGCCCTCCTCGATGGTGCCGCTGAAGTTCGCCAGGAAGTCCGGGATGGAGAGCCCGAACTGGCCGACGATCATCTTCCCCTCGGGGTCGGCGATGAGCGGGAACTCGTCGTGCTGCTCGCGGATGCCCGGGGACAGCGCGGTGCGGAACAGGGTCTCGTCCATCTCGTAGCGGGCGCTGCGCAGGGCGTTCTCGATGAGGTCGAGCGTCACCACGTCCACGTCCACCGCGGTCAGGGGCGAGGTGGAGGTCTCGATCAGCTGTGCCATGGGTCAGTCCTCACTCGGGCTCGAAGTGGTTGCGGCGTCGTGCTCGATCGGCCGGATGAGCAGGCTCCCGTGGTGGTGCACCGTCGCCTCGTGCCCCGGCAGCACCAGCGTGGTGGAGTCCATCTCGGCGACGACGGCGGGACCGGTGATCACGTTGCCGGCCTTCAGCAGGTGCCGGTCGTAGATGGACGCCTCCTGGTGCTGACCGCCCACGAAGATGGCGTGCGTGCTCCGCAACGCGGGCAGGGGGTCTTCGGGTCCGGCGTCGAGGGTCACCGAGGCGACCTGGGGTCGCGGCCCGCTCACCGTGGCGCGCGCGGTGACGAACTCGTGTTCGTTGTCGAGGAGGAACGCGAAGAGCCGCTCGTGCTCGGCGTCGAAGTCCGCGCGCAGGGCGGTCAGGCCGCCGTCGCCGCCGCTTTCGGCGAAGGTCCGCAGGTCGATGGCGATCGGGATCTCGAAGCCCTGCCCGTGGTACCGCAGATCCGCGGAGTAGGTGACCGTCAGGTCCGCCTCCTCGAGGCCCGCTGCGAGGAGCAATTCCTTCGCGGTGGCGGCGAGTTCCTCGAGGACGGCACGCACCTGGGCGTCCTCGAGCTCGCTGAACCGCCGCACGAGGGTGCGGGCCGATTCGTCGCGGAGGCTCGTGGTCGCATCGCCGTAGGCGCAGAGCACACCGGGCGACGGCGGGATGATCACCGGCCACGCGCCCGTCAGTTTGCCGAGCGCGTTGGCGTGCAGCGGGCCGGCGCCGCCGAAGGCGACGAGGGCGAAGTCCCGCGGGTCGAACCCCTGCTGCGTGGATACGAGCTTCAGCGCGCCGTAGATGTTCTCGTTGACGATGTCGATGATGCCCTCGGCCCCGGCCTCCATGCTGTCCAGGCCGAGGGCCTCCGAGATGGTCTTCACCGCGGTGGCGGCGGCCTCGACGTCGAGCCCGATCTCGCCGCCCGCCAGCTGCGAGGGGAGGAATCCGAGCACCACGTTCGCGTCGGTCACCGTCGGCTCGGTGCCGCCCTTGGCGTACGACGCCGGGCCGGGCACCGCGCCCGCGGACTGCGGACCGACGCGCAGGGCGCCGGTGAGCTGGGGGACGTGCGCGATCGACCCGCCGCCGGCGCCGACCGTGCGGACGTCCACCGAGGTGGCGCGGACGGTGAGGTCCCCGACGGTGGTCTCGCGGCCGATGCGCGGCGTGAGGTCCTGGACGAGGGCGACGTCGGTGGAGGTGCCGCCCATGTCGAAGGTGAGGAGGTTCTTGAAGCCTGCCTGCTCGGCGGCCCACACGGCGCCGGTCACGCCGCCCGCCGGCCCGGAGAGCAGCAGGGACACGGGGTTGTCCGCGGCGACATTGCCGGAGACGAGGCCGCCGTCGCTCCTGAGGATGGAGAGGTGGCCCTCGATACCGGCGGCGTCCAGCTTGTCCTCGAGGTTGCCGACGTAGCGCGAGACCTGGCCCTGCACGTAGGCGTTGGCGACCGTGGTGATGGTGCGCTCGTACTCGCGGAGTTCGGGCAGCACGATCGACGAGCGGGAGACGGGGACGCCGGGCAGTTCCTCGGCGGCGAGCTCGGCGATGCGCGCCTCGTGGTCGCCGTTGGCGTAGGAGTTGATGAGGCTGATGCTCAGGGCCTCGATGCCGCGCTTCTTCAGGCGGCGGAGCTGGGTGCGGACGTCGTCGTCATCGAGCGGTATGCGCACCTCTCCGGTGGTCGTGGTGCGCTCGCTGACCTCCACGGTGTCCTCGAGATCGGCGAGCGGCTCCGGTTTGGGCCAGATGATCCAGCCCGCCAGGCCGCCGGGCACGAACGACCGGGCGATCTGCAGCACCTGCCGGAAGCCCTTCGTGGTCACCAGGCCCACGCGGGCACCCTTGTGCTCGAGGATCGCGTTGGTGGCCACGGTGGTGCCGTGCAGCACCTCGGTGACCTCGGACATCGGGACGCCTGCGGCCCTGCAGACCTGCTCGATGCCGTGCAGGACCCCGATGGACTGGTCCTGGGGGGTGGAGGCCGTCTTGTACCGGTGGGTCTCGCCGGTGGCCCCGTTGATGAGGAGGATGTCCGTGAACGTGCCGCCCACGTCTACGCCGAGCCGAAACGCCATCAGTTCTCCTCAGGTTGGTTGATCGTCGCGGGCACGCCGGCCTCGCTGCCAGTCAGCGTAGGGGCGCCCCGTCGGCAGGTCAATGGATTGCATACAACTACTTGGACCGGTCGCGTCATCTCCTTGACTCACCCCGCCTGCGGTGTGAAGTTGTATACGTTCGGGCGCCCCGCCCGTGCTGATCCGAAGCCCGGAGGCCTGCCGATGACTGCCGACCCGTTCGCTGAAGCATCCGCCGACGCACCCGCCACGGGCCCCCTCGCGGGTCTACGCGTGGTGGAGATGGGCCAGCTCCTGGCCGGTCCGTTCTGCGGCCAGCTCCTCGGGGACCTCGGCGCCGACGTCGTCAAGATCGAGGACCCGGCGGCGGGCGACCCGCTGCGCCAGTGGGGCCGGCAGCTGCCGCAGGGGCAGTCGCTCTGGTGGTCCGTCGTCGGGCGGAACAAGCGCTCGGTGACCCTGAACCTGCGCGACCCCGAGGCCCAGGACCTCGCACGGAAGCTCATCGGCACGGCGGACATCGTCGTCGAGAACTTCCGGCCGGGGACGATGGAACGCTGGGGGCTCGACTACGCGACCCTGGCGGAAGCGAATCCCGGCCTGATCATGGTGCGCGTCTCAGGGTTCGGGCAGGACGGGCCCTACGCCCAGCGTGCCGGCTACGGGGCGATCGGCGAGGCGATGGGCGGCCTCCGCTACGTGGTCGGCGATCCGTCCACCCCGCCGTCGCGCATGGGCATCTCGATCGGCGACACCCTCGCCGCCCTCTTCGCGACCATCGGCGCCCTCGCCGCCGTCCGCGAGCGCGAGGTAAGCGGGCGCGGGCAGGTGGTGGACTCGGCGATCTACGAGGCGGTGCTCGGCGTCATGGAATCCCTGGTGCCGGAGTGGCAGATCTCGGGGTACCAGCGGGAGCGGACCGGGGCGATCCTCCCGAACGTCGCACCGAGCAACGTGTACCCGACCCGGGACGGCAAGTGGGTGCTCATCGCGGCGAACCAGGACACGGTGTTCGGTCGGCTCGCAGCCGTCCTGGGCCGGCCCGAGCTCGCGACCGACCCTAGGTACGCCACCCACGGCGCGCGGGGCGAGCGGCAGGAGGAACTCGACGACCTCATCGCCGCGTACACCTCCACGCAGGACGCCGCCGCGCTGGAGGCGTCGCTCGAGGAGCACGGCGTCCCGGCGGGCAAGATCTTCCGGCCCGTGGACATGCTCGCCGACCCGCAGTACATCGCACGGGAGTCCATCACCGAGGTGCAGCATCCGGTCCTCGGCCCCGTCGCCCAGCAGAACGTGTTCCCGCGGCTCAGCCGCACCACCGGGACCATCCGCTGGCCCGGTCCGGCGCTCGGCGCGCACACCGCCGAGATGCTCGCGGAGGTGGGGGTCGACGACGGCGCCCTCGCCTCCCTGCGCGAACGGGGGCTGGCATGAGCATCCCCGGGCTGCCCGCCTCGATCCGCCTCGTGGAGGTGGGCCTCCGCGACGGACTGCAGTCGGTCCCACAGATGCTGCCGACCGCCGACAAGGTGGAGCTGGTGCAGCTGCTCATCGACGCCGGCGTCCGCGAGATCGAGGCCGTGAGCTTCGCGCACCCGAAGGTCCTCCCCCAGCTCGCCGACGCCGCCGACGTCATGGCCGCCGTCCCCCGCGTGGACGGGGTGCGTTACCGCGGCCTCGCGCCGAACCTACGCGGCGCCGAACGGGCCGTGGACTGCGGGCTGGACGAGCTCGTGGTGGTCGTCTCCGCGGACGAGGAGGTGAGCCTGCGGAACCAGCGGCTCACCGTCGACGAGATCCTGGCCGACGTCGAGCGGATCGGTGCGCTCGCCGCGGCGTCCGGGGTGCGGCTCGTCGTCGCCGTCGCGTGCGCGTTCTTCGCGCCGGCGCGCGGACCCGTGCCGCGGGAGGAGCGGCTGCGGGTGGTGCGGGCCGCCGTCGACGCCGGCGCCGACGGCGTCTACCTCGCCGCGACGTCGGGCGAGGAGGAGCCGGGCGAGATGTACGACGGCGTCGCCGAGGTGCGGGCGCTCCACCCCGGGCTGGACGTCGGCGTGCACCTCCACAACCGCAACGGCTTCGCCCCCGCCAACGCGCTGGCGTGCATGATGGCCGGCGCCACCTGGCTGGAGGGATCGTTCGCGGGGCTCGGCGGGGACCTGTGGTTCCCGGGTGACCCGACGGTGCTCGGCAACGCGGCGCTCGAGGACCTCGTGCACCTGTGCGACGGGCTCGGTATCGCGACGGGCATCGACCTGGCGGCGTACATGCTCGCCTCGGACCGGATCGTCGAACTGACCGGGCGGGCGTCGTCGTCGTTCGTGTCGAGGGGCGGGACGCGCAGCGCCCTGGCCGCTGCACGCTGGCCCGACGCGCTAGCGTGACAGGCATGGACACCCTTCCGACCGCCTCCCCCGAAGCCTCAGGTGACAGCGCCTACGGGCAGGTGCGCTCGATGATCGCCTCGGGCGAACTCGCCGCCGGGTCGTGGCTGCGCGAGACGACGCTCGCCGATCGCATCGGCGTCAGCCGCACCCCCATCCGCGAGGCCCTCAACCGGCTCGCCGCCGAGGGGCTGGTGGAACTCAGCCGCAACAAGGGTGCGCAGGTGGTCAGCTTCTCCCCCGACGACGTCGCCGGCCTGTACGACGTGCGTGCCGGGTTCGAACCGCACGCCGTCCTGCTGTCCGTCCCCCAGCTGACGGACGACGACGTGGCCGAGCTCGCGGCCCTGTCCGAGCGGATGGAGGCGGTGGTCGCGGAGGGCGGCGACCTGGCCGGGCTCGGTGCGCTCAATGCGGCGTTCCATGGCATCTTCATCGAGCGGTGCGGCAACCGCCATGTGGCGACGGCGCTGCAGACCGTGATGCGGCCCGCCGTCGTCGCCCACACCTTCCGCAGGTACAGTGCCGAGGCGCTGCGCCGGTCCATGCAGCACCACGCGGAACTCGTCGCGGCGGCGGCGGCGCGGGACGGCGAGTGGGCCGAGGCCGTCATGCGGACGCACATCCTCGCCGCGCGCAACGCGGCGGGCGCCCACCCGTCGACGCGCTAGGGCGGCCGGACCCTCGCACCGGACGGGCACCGCCCCCGGCCGCGACAGCACAGGGGACGTCAGCCTGCGTTGGGCAGTGACACCTCGACCAGTCCGGCCATGACGCGGGTCCTGAACGCCGGCTGCGGCGACGTCGCAGGACCCTGCACGACCTCGCCGGTCTTCATCGAGAACGTGCTGTTGTGCCAGGGGCAGACCACGCAGGCGTTGCCGCGATCGTAGGTCAGTGTGCCTTCGCTGAGCGGCCCGGATAGGTGGCTGCAGGTGTCCGAGAGGACGGAGACGTCATTGCCGCGGCGGAAGACGACGAGCGGGACGTCGCCGAGCATTGTCCGCTCGAACTTCCCGTCGGGGAGGTCGGCGAGTGCGCCGATCGCGTGCCAGCCCGGCTCGACACGGTGCGGGACGTCCTCGGCGTGGTTGGCGCCGAGCGACTGCCGATAGGACATATGACCGCCGAGGAATCCGCCGGCGGAGACGACGACGAGGCCGGTGTAGGAGAGCAGCTTGCCGGACTTCCCGCGCAGGCGCTGGACGAGGGAGAGCGTGTACAGCCCGACGGCGACGATGTTCGCCGCAGCGTGCACGATGCCGACGCGCTGCTGCTGTTCGTGTGCCTCCGACCAGTCGGTCCAGCCGGCCACGGCCGTGGGACCGGCAGTGACCACCCCGGTGCCGATGAGGATAGCCGATGCCTTGGTCGAGCCGGGGATCGCATCGAGGATGGCCGCGGAGAACCACGTTCCCGTCGGCACGAGGATCATGAGCGGGTGCAGCGGGTGGCCGATCGGCACGCCGTGGAGGATGTCGCGGAGGGCGCCGGGCTTGATGACGGCCTGCACGACGTCGCGCATCGTGGTGACCATCGGGTCGAGCCCGGTGGCGTTCTCGAGCTTCTCGACGGATTGCAGGGGGCGGAGGGTCTTCATGGTGTCTCCTCAAGGTGCGGGTGGGCAGCAGCGGAGCTATCGCCTGATTTTCGAAGCATACTGAGGATCACCGACCTGTGGCAGTGGGATCCGGTACGACTTGTCGACCTTGCCCTCACCGGGGACGCCGTCGACGCGCCGGGCGGTGTTGCCGGGGAGGATCGCGGCGACGAGCGACATCAGCGGAAAGCGCTGGTCCTGGCCGTGCCGTCGTAGCCGCCGCTGGGCGCCTTGATCCCGAACAGCGCCCCGAGCGTCGGGGCGACGTCGACCGTTCGAGCCTGCTGCGTGGAGACCTTTCCTCGTACCACCCGCGGACTGCCGCCGCCCACGAAGAACGGGATCGGCTCGGTTGCCGGGTGCCCGTGGTTGCCGGGGATGGGGTTGGAGAGGATCGTGGGGTCGGAGAACCGCCAGCCCGCCCGGCAGGTCGCGATCAGGTCGCCCGCCTCGGCTCCGAGCCGGAGACTGGAAGGGTTGCTGACTGCCAGGACGCCCGGATGCGCGGCGACGAGGCCGGAGATCTCAGCGAGGCCACGGTCCTTGGCGTCGGCCGATCCCGTCCAGTAGAGCAGGTCCGCTCCTCCGTTCTGCGCGATCACGATCTGCGAGCGGAGGTCCTCGCGGCCCCGCAGGATCAGGTCGACGGAGATGAGGTTGGTCGGGAGTGACCAGTCCATCGAGTGATCGGCGAGAACCATGAGCACGCTGCTGTCCCACGTGCCGGTCGATTTCAGGTGACCGACGAAGCGGCCGATCTGCGCGTCGGTGGCCACCAGCGCCGCCGTCCGTGCCGCCCGGAGCGTGGTGCCGGTGAGATCGCTGTGGCCGAGACGGTCGATGTCCCCCAGATTGGTGAAGACCAGGTCCGGGTCCGCGGCGTCGACCATTGCGATCAGCGCGTCCATCGTGGCGACGTCGGGTGCGTGCCCGGTGACCGGGATGAGCGGCTGCGGCTCCCACCGGTAGGTGGCCCGCTCCCCGAAGATCCCGTAAAGGTATTCCTTGCTCAGCACGGTCCCGGTGGTGCGGCCCGTGGCGTTGAGGCGCTCGAGCAGGGTGGGGAATCTGAGGTCGGACGGCCGGTCGAGGTCACGGAGGACCGCCTCGGCGCGATCGAAGATCTTGTTGGCCGGCACTCCTGTCCGGTCGGGCCGGGCCCCCGTCATCATCATCACGTGGTTGGGGATGGTCTCCATGACCGGTAGGGACCGCGCCGCCGGGAAGGTGGTCCCGGCGGCGCGCACCGCTGCGAGATTCGGTGTGAGAACCGGGCTGATCTCGTCCGGGCGGCACCCGTCGATCACCAGGACGTAGGCGCGGAGGCGCCCGGCCGGCGTCTTCCCGGGACGCGCCCAGGCCGCTGCCGGCGCACCGGACAGGATCACGGCAGCCCCGGCGGCGGACCCCCACCGGAGGATCTGACGGCGCGTTGCTGAGTCGTTCATGTCTGCACTCCTGTTGGTTCCATCCGCACTCATGCCCGCGTCACCTTCTGGGTGCCGGCAACTACCTGCCAGGACTCCGACAGACGCGCTGTGGCGGCCCTGTCCGTCCGCTCCGACAGCACGTACCAGTCCATCCGCACCCCCTCCGGACGAACCTCCATCACCGAGTACCCGTGGGAATCGAAGTCGAGGTACTTCACGTGGGGGTTGTTCGTCCTGAACGACGCTTCGACGGACAGGGAGGCCGTGCGCGGCGGGACCCTGAGGATGTCATCCAGGTTGTCGCTCGTCACCGAGGTGCAGACCAGTTCCGTGCCCACGGACGCCCCCGTGAGGGGATACGTGGCCCGATCGGCCGGGAGGTCGCACGCCCACCCGGAGTGGATGTCGCCGGTCAGGAAGACGGTGTCCGCGATGGCGTTGTCCCCGAGGTGCCGGAGCACGCGCGACTGGTCGGCGGTGTAGCCGTCCCACTGGTCGATGTTGTAGGGGACGCCGTCGACCGTGGTGGAGCCGACCAACTGCTCCATGCCGGCGGTCGCGGCGGCGGGGAGCGCGGGAGGGAAGCGGACCGGGGTGATCATGACGGGGTTGCCGACGAGCTTCCACTGGGCCTGCTGCGCGGACAGCCCCTCGAGGAGCCACTCCATCTGCGCGTCACCCGTGATGCTCCGGTCGGCGCTGCCGATCGCCGGGTCGGTGGTCCCGGAGGCCTGCTGGTCCCGATAGGAGCGGAGATCGAGCATGGAGAGGCTTGCCAGCGATCCGAAGGTCAGGCGGCGGTACAACTGTCCGCCGACCTCGTAGCGGACCGGCATCCACTCGGCGTACGCCTGCAGTGCCGCAGCCTTGCGATCCACCCACGCACCTTCCACGCCCTCCGTATGGTTCTCGGCCCCTCCGGACCAGGCGTCGTTCGCCGACTCGTGGTCGTCCCACGTCACCACGAAGGGCGCGACGGCATGCAGCGCCTGCAGGTCGGTGTCCTGCTTGTACTGCGCGTGCCGGCGCCGGTAGTGCTCGAGGGTGGTCATCTCCACGGGCGGGTCGTGAGGCCGGACGACGACGTCGCGGGCCTGGTACTCGCCCGGCGCGTATTCGTACAGATAGTCGCCGAGGTGGAGCACGAGGTCGAGGTCACCGCGCGCGGCCAGATGCCGGTAGGACGAGAACCACCCTGCCTGGAGGTTGGCGCAGGACACCACGCCGACGCGCAGCAGGTCCACGGACGCGCCGTCCGCCGGGGCGGTGCGGGTGCGTCCGATCGGTGACCGCTCCGCGCCGACCCGGAAGCGGTACCAGTAGGTCGTCGCCGGCTGCAGCCCGCGCACGTCGACCTTGACGGTATGGTCCCGCTCGGCTCCGGTCTTCGACGTGCCGCGCGCCGCTATCCTCCGGAAGTCCTTGGTGGTGGACATCTCCCAGACGACCGGCACGGCCGGCCCCTTGCCGGATCCGGGCGTCGCGTCCCTCCGGGGCGTCACCCGGGTCCACAGCAGGATGCCGTCCGCGAGGGGATCACCGGAGGCGACACCGTGGGCGAAGATGCCGGCGGCGGCGGCTGCCGGGCGGGAGGGAGCGGTGGCAGCGGAGGCGACGGCGGTGCCGGCGACCGACAGGGTGCCGGCCCGGAGGACGGTGCGGCGGGAGATGGAGGTCATGTCCCGATTAGATCCCGCGGGAGGCCCGCGCTGGTCGCTCGAGCACGATCGTGGCGCAGAGTTCGCCCGGCGTTCACCCGCTGTCCGGTCCGGCTGCGCCTGGGAGGACGAACCGGCGCCGGCCGGAGCCCGTTTCGGCGCAGGACGGGAAGTCCTTGACAAAAGGGGGGGGGCACCGCCGGAGGTTCGAGGTCCACCATCGACCCAGGGAGCCCCGTGACCGAAACCCTCTCGGCATCGGTACCAGCTGCACCGGCTGCACCTCAGGAGGACACGGCCCGGGGCCTCGACGCGGGCAGGGCCTCGGGCTGATCAGTGCTCTCGGAGCGTCCGCCGGTCCCGCCACGCTCCCGTGGACCACAGCGCCCACAGAACCAGGACGGGCTGGAAGAACAGGCGGGTGAGGCGGGCGCCGTCGGTGTCGAGCCCGAAGGCGCTGACGCCGTCGACGTACTGGGCGATGTTCCCGGGGAAGATCGCGACGAAGAAGGCCGCGACCGTCCAGCCGACGACCACCCGGTACCGGCCGAGGGCCACCAGGGCCGCGCCGAGCACCAGTTCGACGACGCCCGACGCGACGACCACGAAGTCCGTGTCGAGGGGCAGCCAGGCCGGGACCTGTGCGGCGAACTCAGCCCGGGCGACCGTCAGGTGGGCTGTACCGGCGAACAGGAGGAAGGCGCCGAGCACGATGCGCGCCGTCGTCCGCAGGGTGGAGGTGCGCTTCGGTGCTGCGAGGGACGCCATTCTGGGCACGATAGCACCTGCGCTTGCGCCGTCCGTCCCGCCTCCGACGAGTAGTCGGCGGAGAGAAACGGGTAGTTGCACGGTTCTTCAGCCGCGACCGGGTCTCCTACTCTGGGACGGGCCGGCGAGCGTGCCTCGAGCGCATCGGTCGGTGAGATGGGGGAACATGAAGAAGTGCCGTCCTGGCGATAAAATCGGTGTGCTGTCGTCATCGGACCTCGAACCACGTACCGTGCCTCGTGTAAGCAGGCCGCCCGGATCCCATCCGCCCTGAGCGCGGTCGACCGGTCTTGATGACCGGCAGCCAGCCGCAGGACCACCACGAAGGAGATCGTCATCGCCCCCCGCAACAGCACCAATGCCCGTCTGCGCACCACCCTCGCCCTGCTAGCCGACCACCAGGCGTCCGGCTCCGTCGTCGCGCCCAGCGAGCTGATGGCCAAGGCCGTCGCGGAGGTCCCGTTCGATGACAAGGAAGCGGAGCTCCTCGCGGGCGGCGTCCCCCGTGGCTTCAAGGCCCTGACGACGGCGACGTCGAAGCTCGTGAAGGCCGGCTGGCTCGTCAAGGGCCGCAGCGGCTGGACCGCCACCGATGAGGGCGTCCGAGCCGTCGCGGCCTTCACCGACCCCGAGCAGTTCGTCAACGCCATGATCAGTGGCACCCCCGTGCCGGAGCAGGCCGAGAGCGTCGTCCACGCCCCCCAGGCGCCGGAGCAGCTGGGCGAGGAGGCGCACGCCTCCCCGGCCGAGGATCCGACGACGCCGGACGTCCCCCCGATCCCCGACGTCCCGTCCGACGCGGTGACCGAGCCGGCTCCGGCCGGGCTCGTCGCTGCAGCCGCCGAGGCCCTGGCCGCGTCGCCGACCGACGCGCCCACCGGGTCCGCCGCAGACGTGGCCTGGCAGGACCAGCCGCAGTCCGTGGCGCTGTCCGGCGACTTCGCCCCGCTGTTCGGCGACGCCGGCCACTGGAGCACGGACCTCCGCGAGCTGCAGTTCGCCTGGGATGCGACGGAGAACCTCTGGCTGCACACCCTCCAGCTGCCCGCCGGGACCTACCAGTTCAAGATCCTCGTCAACGGATCCTGGGAGGAGAACTACGGACGGTTCGGCACACGCGACGGCGCCAACCACGAGCTGCACCTGATCACCGACACCACAGTGACGATCTGGTTCGACTACGAGACGAAGGACATCCGGACCTCCTAGGTCCGGATCGACCCACGGCCCCGTCCGCTGCCTCCGGGCGGCGGGCGGGGCCGCCGTCGTTGTCGGGGTGGGCGCCGACCGCTGCTAGCGGCGATCGATCAGGGACGTCGCAGCACGCGACGCCGATGGCGACCCCGAGCGCAGGATCTGCAGCGCCAGGAGGCAGGTGGCCTGCCCTTCGAGTGACGTCAGCGACAGGCGGAGCAGGCCCTCGAGCTTCCCGAGCCGCTGGGCCAGTGTGTTGCGGTGGATGAACAGCTTCCCCGCGGTGCGCCCCGGCTGCGCGTCGTGCTCGAGGAACGACTCCAGCGTGCCGAGCAGATCCACCGAGTGCGCGGCGTCGTATGCCAGAACCGGCGCGAGGAGCTTGTGTGCACCGGCGCGGGCACCGGAGGAGGCCGTGGAGGCGATCAGCGAGCGGATGCCGAGATCCGGTGCCCGCACGGGCGCGCTGACCTCCCCGACCATCGTCCCCGCCTGATGGATGCCAAGTCGCAGTTCATCGATGCTGTGGCAGGACCCCTTGAGCACGAGGGGCTGGCCAGGGAGCTCCCGGACACACGCCGCAAGCAGCCCGGCCGCGGCATCCTCCGCGTCCGCGCCGTCCAGCGGCCCCTGGGCGAAGGCGTAGAGGACACCCGCCCTGACCTGCACCCGCACGTCGTCGAACCGGGACTGCATTAGGAGCCGGATCCGCCAGGCATTGGAGAGATTGCGGCGTCCCGCGCTCGCAGCCAGCACGAGTGTGGGCTCGTGGACGTCCAGCCCGGTGGACCGGAACGTCGAGGTGAACTCCTCCAGGGCGACGCCGGACCAATCGGGCACCTGGTCCAGGAGGGTCTCGAGTTCGCGTTCCTTGTGCCTGGTGGTGTGGAGCGCGGTCTGCAACTGCACGGCGATGATCGACGCCGCGGGTGCGAGCAGCGTCGCCACGGGGTGGTCCGACGTCGCCTCCCGCACGACCAGCTGGAACGAGTCACCGCTGCCCATGGGCAGCGGGATGCTGCCATGCCCGCTGCCCGGTGCATCCGTGAGATCGGCCTGGGTCCAGACCGAGGCGGACGGCGAGCGCGCGATGACCACGCCTGCTGCGTCCACGATGGCGAGTTGCCCCACGGCCGCCTGCGCGGCGGCGTCGAGCACCGCCTGCAGGTGCGAGCCGGAGGCCGCGAGCTGTGCACACTCCTGCGCCAGCTCCCAGGACCGGTTGACGGCCGTGAAGCGCTCCACCTCCAGGACGTTGGTCACGTGGCGGTGGACCTGCAGGAAGGGGACGGACTGCGGGATCTCCAGCAGCGGCACGTCGAGGGCAGTGGCGGCCCGCACGAGCCCGGGTGGGATGAGTCGGTGCGCCGTCCCCGTCCCGAAGGCGATGGCCGCCACCCGGACCCGGACGAGCCGCTCCACATAGGCGGTCCACGTGCGCTGGTCTTCGATGTTCAACCCGATCCCGTTGGTCAGCAGGACGACATTGTCACTGAGGAACGGTGTGGGGTCGATGGTCTCCGCCGGGGCGCACCAGCTGATGTCCCGGCCCAGCCGCTCCACCGACGACGGCGTGTGGAGGCGCAGCTGGAGGGCATCCGCCGCGAGCAGATCGGCAACGATCATCGAGACCTCCTATGTGCGGCTGCCCTTCCGCAAGGGAGAACCGAGGGCAAACGCCCACTATATCGACACCCGAACGCTCTCTATGGTTGTCGCATGACGGACGTTGCAGAGCGGCGCGGGACGCCGATGATCAATTCGGACATGGGCGAGTCCCTGGGCCTACACTCCTTCGGGAACGATCTCGCCCTCCTCGAGACCGTGGACGCCATCAATGTGGCCTGCGGCTTCCACTCCGGGGATCCGGACACGATGGCGGCGACCGTCGCCGCGGCGAAGGAGAAGGGCGTGCTGGTCGGCGCCCATCCCGGGCTCCCGGACCTCGTGGGCTTCGGGCGCCGGGAGATGAAGCTGTCACCCCAGGAGGTGGAGCACATCGTCCTCTACCAGGTGGGTGCGCTCAGCGCGTTCCTGCGTTGGGAAGGCGTGAGCCTCAGCCACATCAAGCCCCACGGATCCCTCTACGGCATGCTGGCCCGGGACGCAGACCTCATGAGGGGTGCCGCACGCGTGGCCCAGCTCTTCGACGTCCCCGTCTACGGCATCGCCGGGACCGCCCACCAGAGCGTCTGCGAGGAACTCGGCGTGCCCTTCGTGGCCGAGCTCTACGTGGACCTCAACTACGGGCCGGCCGGCGAGCTCCTCATCCAGCGCCGCCCCAAGCCGACCGACCCTGGCGCGGCCGCACGTCGCGTCACACGTGCCCTGACGGACGGCGTCGTCGAGGCCTCCGACGGCACGCTGCTCACCATCCCGTTCGACACCGTCTGCGTCCACTCGGACGCACCCAACTCCCCCGAGGTGGCAGCAGCAGTCCGCTCCGCCCTCGACACGCTCTGACCCCCAGACACCCACCCGAAAGGACCACTGTGGCCGACATCGTCTCCCCACTGCCAGGCATCTTCTACCGCAAGCCCGGTCCGGACAAGGACCCCTACGCGAACGAGGGTGATGCCATCGAGGCGGGCCAGACCATCGGAGTGGTGGAGATCATGAAGCAGTTCTCGGAGATCCGCAGCGACGTGGCCGGCACCCTGCAGAGTTTCGCCGTCGAGGACTCCGGGACCGTGAACCCCGGTGACGTCATCGCCACCGTGTCCGAGGACTAGCAGATGGAACGCCTGCTGATCGCGAACCGCGGGGAGATCGCCGTCCGCGTCATCCGCGCGGCACGGGAACTGGGACTGGAGACCGTCCTCGCCGCGAGCGAGCCGGACGCGGATTCCTACGCGGCATCGCTCGCCGACACCGTCCGGGTGGTGGGCCCGGCGCCCGCCGCGAAGAGCTATCTCGACGGTGCCGCGATGCTCGCGGTCGCCGAAGCCTCCGGATGCGATGCGCTCCATCCCGGGTACGGCTTCCTGTCGGAGAATGCCCGCTTCGCCCGCTCCGTCCTCGACGCGGGCATCACCTGGGTGGGCCCGTCCCCCGACGCCATCGAACTGATGGGTAACAAATCCCGCGCACGGCAGGCCGCGCGGGACGCGGGCGTGCCGACGTTGCCCGGGAGTGACGGCGCCCTGGACCCCGACGTCGATCCCCTGCCCATCGCACGGGAGGTCGGCTATCCCCTCGTGGTCAAGGCGTCCGCCGGCGGCGGAGGCCGCGGCATCCGACTGGTGACCCAGGAGGGGGACCTGCTCCAGACACTCGACGTCGCCCGGGCCGAGGCACAGGCCGCGTTCGGCGATCCGACGGTGTACCTGGAGCAGTTCGTCTCCCGCGCGCGCCACGTCGAGGTGCAGATCCTCGGCGACGGCGAGCGCGTCATCCACCTCGGTGACCGGGACTGCTCGCTGCAGCGCCGCCAGCAGAAGATCATCGAGGAGGCTCCCGCTCCGCTGCTGTCCGACGACGTCCGCGACACCATCCGCGCCTCGTCCATCGAGCTCGGCCGACAGTGCGGCTACGCCGGTCTCGGCACCGTCGAGTTCCTCTACGATCCGGACCGTGAGCAGGCGGCCTTCATCGAGATGAACACCCGGCTCCAGGTGGAGCATCCGGTGACGGAGATGGTGACCGGCATCGACCTCGTGCGGGAGCAACTGCTCGTCGCGGCCACCGGTCGGCTGCGCCTCAGCCAGGAGGACATCACCTTCCGGGGCCACGCCTTCGAGTTCCGCATCAATGCCGAGGACCCGTCCCAGGGGTTCATGCCGAGCCCGGGCACCCTGTCGCGCCTCGACTGGCCGGGCGGCCCCGGCGTAAGGATCGACTCCGGCGTTGTCGCGGGATCCGCCGTCGCACCGTTCTACGACTCCCTGCTCGCCAAGCTCGTGGTGTGGGACGAGACCCGCACCGAGGCCATCCAGCGGTCGGCGCGGGCACTGGCGGAGGTGAGGATCGAGGGCGTCAAGACCACGCTGCCGCTCCTGTCCACGGTCCTGCACCGGCCCGAGGTCCGGGACGTGACCCACCATTCGAAGTTCATCGAATCGACCCCCGACCTCCTCGGAGCTGACGCATGAGCCACGCACCCCAGCACCTCGACGCCGCCCGCTACACCTGGGGCGGCGACGAATTCCTCTTCGTCGAGATCTCCGAGAGCATGAGCCTCGCTGCCAACTTCAAGGCGAACGCGATGGCGGCCCGACTCGCCGCGCGTGCGATCGACGGCGTCGTGGACATCTGCCCGGCCAACGCCTCCCTGCTGCTGCGTTTCGATCCCGACACGGTCCCGCCGGACGACCTGGAAGCACTCGTGCGGCAGGTCGAGGAGGAGGTCGCGCACCTGAGCGAACAGACACTCGAGACCCGCATCATCGAGATCCCCGTCTGGTATGACGACCCCTACACGCGGGAGACCGGCGCGCGCTTCCGCAAGGGCCACCAGCGGCCCGAAGGCACGGACCTGGACTTCGCGGCGGAGGAGAACGGCCTGTCCTCGCCGCAGGAATTCATCCGGAAACACCACGAGTCGCCGTGGCTGGTGTCGATGGTGGGGTTCGTCGCCGGCCTGCCGTTCATGTTCCAGATCGTCCCGCAGGAGGATCAGCTCGAGGTCCCCAAGTACCTCAGCCCACGCACCGACACGCCGCCCCTGACCGTGGGGCATGGTGGGTGCTTCGCCTGCATCTACTCGGTGCGGGGCGCCGGCGGTTACCAGATGTTCGGCATCGCCGCAGCGCCGATCTTCGACCCTGCCCAGAAGCTCGCCGACTTCTCCGACTTCATGATCTTCTTCCGACCGGGAGACATCGTAAAATTCAAGCCGATCGACGAAGACGAATACAAGGCGATCCAGGCGGAGGTGGAAGCGGGAACCTTCACCTACCGCCAGACGCCCGTGACCTTCGACCTGCAGAAGGCCGTGACCGACCCCTCCGCGCACAACCAGGACATTCTGGAGAAGCTCAATGGCATTTGACATCCTCGAACCCGGCCTCGCCACCTCGGTCCAGGACCGGGGCCGGTTCGGCTACTACAACGTGGGCATCCCGCAGGGCGGGGCCATGGACCAGCTGTCCGCATCGATGGCGAATGCGCTGGTGGGCAACACGGACGATGATGCCGTCCTCGAGTGCGCCTACCTCGGGCCGCGTTTCACCACCGACACCGACGCCGTCATCGCCGTCACGGGCGCGCCCGTCGAGGTGCGGGTGAACGGGACGCCGATGGACGAGTGGAGTCGCCTGTCGCTGGCCGCCGGGGACGAGGTGTCCTTCGGGATGCTCTCCGGCGGGACGCGCTACTACATCGCAGTGCAGGGCGGGGTCGATGTGCCCGTGGTCCTCGGGAGCCGCAGCACCTACACGCTGGGTGCCCTCGGCGGCCTGCAGGGCCGCACCCTCAAGGCCGGCGACACGGTGCCGGTCGGCGCCCCCTCGGGCTCCAGGCCCGCGATGGAGGTGATTCCCGAGAACCTGCGCCCCGTCTTCGCGAAAGAGGTGACGGTCCGGATCCTCCCCGGCCTCTACGATCACCGCCTGACCACGGAGGGCATGGAGACACTCGTGAGCACGGCATGGAAACTGACGCCCGTGGCGGACCGCATGGGCCTGCGGTACGCGGGGCCGGACCTCGAATGGAAACCGCGCATCCAGCCGTTCGGCGCGGGATCGGACCCCTCGAACATCGTGGACGCGGGCTACGCCATCGGATCCATCCAGGTGCCGGGCGGCAAGGAGCCGATCGTGCTGCACCGCGACGCCGTCTCCGGCGGCGGGTACGCGATGGTGGCGACGGTCATCAGCGCCGACATGGACGTCGTCGCCCGAAGCGCACCAGGGACGCTGACCCACTTCGAGCCCGTGACGATGGAGCAGGCCCTCGCTGCCCGGGCCGAAGCAGCCAGGATCCGCCGCGCCGTCTGGGGGTAGTGCGCCCGATCAGGCGATCCGAGCGCTTTCACTTTCACCGACGGGGGCTTCCCGGATGAGGGCGTCCCGGACGGGGGCGTCCCGGACGGCGACGGAGGCGCTGCTCTCCCGCACGAAGAGTTCCGGCGGGTGGCGCACCGACGCGACCTCCTCGCCGGCCATGACGCGCCGGAGCATCCCGGCGGCGGTCCTGCCGATCTCGAGCATCGGCGAGCGCACCGACGTCAGCGGGATGGGCAGCTGCGCGGCCAGGGACGTGTCGTTGAACCCGACGACGGCGATGTCCTGGCCGACGACGAGGCCCGCGGCCCGGAAGGCGCCCATGGCCCCGATGGCGGCGAAGTCGTTGACGGCGAACACCGCTGTCGGGGCCGGACGGACCTGCTCCAGCAGCTCTTCCCCTGCCCGGCGGCCGCCCTCCGTATCGAAACGTGACGGCAGGACCCGGTCCCCGGGCACCTCTCCCCCCAACTCATGCCAGCGTTCGACGAACCCGGCGGTCCGGTCCACGCCCGTGCTCGCGTACGGCTCGCCCGCGATGATCGCGACGGAGCGGTGCCCCGTGTCCCACAGGTGGTCCGCGACGAGGCGGCCCCCGCCCGTGTCGTCGCAGGTGGACGAGGGGAACCCCGGGTAGCGGCGGTTCATGAGGACGAAGGGCACGTGCCGCTTCGTGAGGTCGTCCACGAGGCTGCTGCCCGCATGGACATCGCCGAGGATCAGGCCGTCCACCCGTCGGGCCAGCATGATCTCGGCCTTGCGGCGCTGCTCGTCGAGGTCGTCGTGGGAGTTCATCACGAACGTCGAGTGGTTGCTCTCGGCTGCGGCCTCCTCGACGCCCTCGTACATGGTCGCGAGGACGATGTCCGAAAGCCGGGGCACGATGACACCGATGGCCCGCGTGCGCCGGGTCCGCAGGCCGGTCGCCTGGGGGTCGGGTGAGTAGCCCCGCAGCTTCGCGAGGTCGCGCACCCTTCGGGCGGTCTCCTCCGACGCCGCACCCCGCGCCACGTCCTTGTCGGAGTGGAGGACACGCGAGACGGTCGAGACGTGGATCCCCAGTTCCGCCGCGAGGTCCTTCAGGGTCACTGCCGCACGCCCCCTGCCTGATGCATTCACGCGTCCTCCTCCTTTCCTGCCCATGAGTTTATTTCCGTCCCGTGAAATCTCGCGCAATCCATTGACGAGACCCAGCTCACATCCTATGGTTTTCCTCAGTCAACCCAAACGTTTGGGTTTCGTCCAGTCCGCCGCACGTCCACCCCGCAGGACACCTCATCCCATCCCGGAAACCCTTCGTCCCGCAGTACTCACCCAAACGATTGGGTAAGGAGAGAGCACCGATGGAATCACTTACCGGGCACGTCGCACTCCTCGCGACGGGAGGCACGATCGCCTCCCGCGTCGACGGTGCGGGCGGGGCCACCCTCGCTGCCGACGCGGGCAGCGCGGTCCTCGCTGCGGCCGGCACCGGAACCGTCGCGGTCGACGTGGTGGATCTCATGCAGAAGGGCTCCTACCTGCTCACCTTCGACGACATGCTGGCGGTCTGCGCGGCCATCCGGGCGGCGCTGGAATCCCCGACGGCGCTCGGCGTCGTCGTCACCCACGGCACGGACACCATGGAGGAGACGGCCTACCTCGCCGACCTCCTCCACGACGACCCGCGACCGGTCGTCTTCACGGGCGCGCAGCGCGCAGCCGACAGCCCGGAGCCGGACGGTCCGGGGAACCTGCGTGCCGCACTCGCCCTTGCGGCGTCACCCGATGCACGGGGCAGGGGCGCGCTGATCGTGTTCGACGGCGAGGTCTTCACGCTTCCTGCCACACGGAAGACCGAGACGGCGAAGCTCCGTGCGTTCAGCAACCCGGACCTGGGGCCCACGGGATCGATCACGACCACCGGTGAGATCCTGCTGGGCCCTGCGCACCGGCGGCCCACACCGCTCGGGACTCCCCCGACGGGGGCCGGCGTCCGTGTGGACATCATCGCCTGCTACCCGGGAGCGGACGCGACCCTCTTCGCCGCGGCGCTGGCCGCCGGCGCGCGCGGCATCGTCCTCGAGGCCACCGGCCTGGGGAACGCGAACGCGGAACTGTGCGACGCCGTCCGCGGCGCCGTGCAGGGCGGCGTCGTCGTCGTCACCAGCACCCGCGTCCACGCGGGAGCGGTCCAGGGCGTGTACGGAGCGGGCGGCGGCAGGACGCTCGAGGATGCGGGAGCCGTGCCCTCCGGACTGCTCCGACCACCCCAGGCCCGCACCCTCCTGCAGGCCCTGCTCTCGCTCGGCCTGCCCACCGAGCAGGTGGTCGGGCGCATCCGCCGGCGAGGCGACCCCGACCTCCTCGGTCCAGCTCCGTCCGACTGACCGATCTCCCGATTTCCCATCCGCACCAGGAAAGGCCGCCCCATGACGAAAAACATCCAGATCGCCTTCGGCGTCGACGTCGATGCAGTTGCCGGAATGCTCGGCTCCTACGGCGGCGAGGACTCGCCCTGCGACATCTCCCGTGGACTCTTCAGCGGAGAGGTCGGCGGCCCGCGAATCCTCCGGCTCTTCGAGAAGTATTCCCTTCCCTCCACCTGGTTCGTCCCCGGCCATTCGCTGGAGACCTTCCCTGATCTCACGCGCATGATCGTCGACGCCGGTCATGAGATCGGGGTCCACGGCTACTCGCACGAGAACCCGATCGCCATGACCCGCGAGCAGGAGACGGCAATCCTCGACAGGTCGATCGAGCTCATCGAGAAGGTCTCGGGGCGTCGTCCCACGGGCTATGTCGCACCGTGGTGGGAGTTCTCCCCCATCACCAACGAGATCCTGCTCGAGCGCGGCATCAAGTACGACCACTCCCTCATGCACAACGACTTCGAGCCGTACTACGTGAGGGCCGGGGACAGCTGGACGAAGATCGACTACACCAAGCCCGCCGAGGCCTGGATGAAGCCGCTCGTCCGGGGGCGAGAGACCGACCTCGTCGAGATACCGGCGAACTGGTACCTCGACGACCTCCCTCCGATGATGTTCATCAAGGCATCGCCGAACTCGCACGGCTTCGTCAATCCGCGGGACATCGAGCAGATGTGGCGCGACCAGTTCGACTGGGTCTACGCGGAGATGGACTCCGCCGTCTTCACGATGACGATCCACCCCGACGTCTCGGGCCGCCCGCAGGTCCTCCTCATGCTCGAGCGCCTCATCCAGCACTTCAACTCCCACCCGGGTGTCACCTGGCACACCTTCGACCAGATCGCCGACTCATTCCTGGCACGCAACCCCCGAAAGGAAGTCAACTGATGTCCATCAAAGAGGCGGGCGTCGATCTCTCGACGCCGACCGGGAACGAGCAGCGCCAGTTCCCCGTGTTCTCCAAGAAGAAGACCAGCACGGCGACGATCCTCGCCCTGTGCGCCTGGACCGTCGCCGTCTTCGACTACGGCCTGTTCGGCACCCTCCTTCCGGCCATGCAGTCGGAGTTCGGCTGGACCGCACCCGAGGCCTACGCCATCAACACCTGGATCGCTGTCGGAACGGCGATCGTCTGCTTCGGCATCGGCCCCGTGATCGACCGGCTGGGCCGCCGCAAGGGCATGATGCTGACCGTCGGCGGCACCGCCGTCGTCTCGGGCGTCACCGCCTTCATCCCTGCCGGCCTCGGCGCGCTCAGCAATTCGCTGCTCGTCGTCGTGCGTTCCTTCGGTGGACTGGGCTTCTCGGAGCAGGCTGTCAACGCGACCTACATGAACGAGGTCTACCAGGTCACCGAGGACGAGCGGAAGCGCAAGCGTCCGGGCTTCCACTACTCCTTCATCCAGGGCGGCTGGCCGCTCGGCTTCCTCCTCGCGAGCGCCCTCGCCCTGGTGTTCCTCCCGATCCTCGGCTGGCGCGCCCTGTACCTGATGGCCACGCTCCCCGCGGTCATCATCGTGCTGCTCATCAGCAAGAAGCTCAAGGAGACGCCGCAGTTCGAGCTGCACCACAAGCTGACCGAGCTCGAGAAGGGCGGCAAGACCGAAGAGGCGCACGCTCTGGCCCGCGCCTACGGCGTCGAGCACTCCTCCACGGCCCCCCTGAAGCGCATCTGGGAGCCGGAGTTCCGCCGCAACACGATCGTCTTCTCCCTCGCGTGGATCCTGAACTTCTTCGGCATCGCGATCTTCAGCGTCCTCGGCACCTCAGTGCTCGCCAACGCCAAGGACGTCCAGCTGTCGGACGCCTTCTGGATGCTCATCGTCATCAACCTCCTCGCCTACTTCGGCTACGTCTTCCATGGCTGGGTCGGAGACAAGTTCGGCCGGAAGCGGACCATCATCGTGGGCTGGATCATCTCGGGCCTGTCCTTCGCCGTGATGCTGAGCCCACTGGTGTCCAGCCCGTTCCTGATCATCGTCACCTACGGCACCGGCCTGTTCTTCCTCGTGGGGCCCTACGCCGCGATCCAGTACTTCATGGCCGAGTGCTACCCGGTGAGCTGCCGCGCCACGGGGCTCGCGTTCATCGGCGCCATGAGCCAGCCGGGGACGATCATCGGCGGCGCCCTGTTCACCATCGTCGCCACGCAGTCCGGCACCGGCGCCGCCGCCCTGTGGGTGGGAGCCGTCGGCACCCTCCTCTCCGGCGTCCTGATGATCGCCGCGCGTCCCGTCCCGGCCGTCGCACTCGAGGAAGCGCATGCAGCACTCTGAGGTAGCGATCGTCACCGGTGCCGCCAGCGGCATCGGTCGCGCACTCGCCGTCCACTATGCGACCAGGGACGTCCGGACCGTCATCGGCACGTTCCCCGGCGACCCGCACGATCCGGAGGAGACCCTCTCCGGCGTGCGGGCCGCAGGCGGCGACGCCGTCATCCACGAAGTCGACGTGCGCTCCACGGAGTCCGTGGACGCCTTCGCCCAGCGCGCCCTGGACGAGTACGGGCGCCTCGACTACGCCGTCGCCAACGCGGGCATCCTGCGCAACGCCCCGCTCGACGACCTGACGGACGACCTGTGGAACGCGATGCTCGACGTCGACCTGACCGGCGTGCTCCGAACGCTCCGGTCGGCGTCCCAGCGGATGACCGGACCCGGTGCGCTCGTCGCGGTGTCCTCGATCGCCGGGGGGATCTACGGATGGGAGGAACACGCCCACTATGCCGCGGCCAAGTCGGGCGTCCTCGGGCTCATCCGCAGCGTCGCCTCGGAGCTGGGGCCGCGGGAGATCCGTGCGAATGCGGTGATCCCGGGGCTGATCGAGACCCCGCAGTCCCTCGATCCCGTCAACTCCCTCGGCCCCGAAGGCCTCGAGCGCGCGGGCAAGGACATCCCGTGGGGTCGTGTCGGCAGGCCGGAGGAAGTCGCGGACGTGATCGGATTCCTGACCTCCGACGCGTCGCGCTACGTCACCGGGCAGTCGCTCGTCGTCGACGGCGGCCTGACCATCAAGATGCGCGCGTGACAGCGACGGGCGTCGGTCCCCGCCGCGCGGGGCCACGGGGCGTGGTCGTGACCGGAGGTGGCAGCGGCATCGGGGCGGCGATCGCCGAGGCGTTCGCCGCCCAGGGGGACAGGGTGGTGGTGATGGACCGGGTCCCCGGCCGGGGGATCATCGAGGTCGACGTCGCACGCGAGGAGAGCGTGCGGGATGCCTTCGCGGAGGCCCGGGACGGGATCGGCACCGTCGACGTGCTGGTCAACAGTGCCGGACTGCTCACCGAGTCCCCGCTCGAGGACATGACGCTCGCCCTGTGGACGGAGACCATCTCGGTAGACCTCACCGGCGTGTTCCTCTGTTGCCGGGAGGTCGTCAAACCCATGCGGCTCCAGCGGTGGGGGCGGATCATCAACATCTCGTCGCAGCTCGGCATCAAGGGGGGCATGGGCCTGGGCCATTACAGCGCGGCGAAGGCAGGCGTGATCGGCATGACCAAGGCGCTCGCGCTCGAGGTCTCGGCGGACAACGTACTCGCCAACTGCATCGCCCCGGGGCCGATCGAGACGCCGCTCGTCGACGCCATCTCCGAGGACTGGAAGGTGGCCAAGCGCAAGGAACTACCGCTGCGGAGGTTCGGCCTGCCGGCCGAGGTTGCACCGACGGCCCTGCTCCTTGCGAGCGATCCCGGAGGGAACCTCTTCGTCGGCCAGACCCTCGGCCCCAACTCGGGTGACGTGATGCCGTGACGGCTCGCACCCCGGACCTCTGATGTGCGGCGCCTGCGGCCGCGCCGTCGTCGCCGATCCTGTGCTGGGACCGGTCCGGCGAATGCGGGACCTGCTGCTCGTCGCCCAGATCGTCAATGTACTCACCGACGGCATGCCGGGCGGGCCAGTCGTCCGGGTAATCGGGGAACGATGGACCGTCGCAGGGCGCACGGGACGGACGAGCGCGTGTGACACCGTACGGGAACTCTGGCTCGCGATGCTGGACCACCACGGAGCGGGCGCGGCTTCGCGCATCGCGGAACGGCTGGCGCAGGGTCTGCCCGGTGCGTCGCCGCTCGCGGACCGGGTGCTGCGCGAGGGGCTGGAGGCAGCGAACGACGTCCTGGGCGGCGCCGCATCCTCCTAGGCACCATCCTCGGCCCCGCCTGCTGCCCAACCGGGCGGCAGGCGGGGCCGTCGTCGTTCCGGTGTTTCGCCTGTCCGCCGCCCGGGTCCGACGTCGTTCCAGGGTTTCCAGCCCGGCTCAAGGTGGTCCACGTCGTCGTTCCGGGGCTCCTGCTCACCAGGGTGACGACCGCCGTCGTTCGCGCTGCGGGGCGCCTGGCGGCCGTCGTCGTTCGTGGTTTCTACCCGCATCGCGCTGGTCGGTCCGGGACACTCCGAGCACCACGCCGTCCGGCGGGGGAAGGAAGGAACGACGGCGCGGCTGACGCGCCGACCGATCCGCGAGCGGCAGCCTTCCCTCAGGTTTCCCCAAGGACTCGCGATACTCCCCCCCCTCCGGCATCGGCAGTACAGCAGGATGGGGCGGGGATCAGTCGGCTGGGGGAAGTGCGGGGCGCATGGGGTCAATGGATCGCGAGTGGTACCACGAGGGTCGCGATGCACGGATGAAGGCCGCTCAGGGGTCGCCATCGGGCAGGATTCCGCGGTGGACACTCGACGACGAATCCGGCGCGCCGTCCGCTCCCCCGCACTGGCGGGTCGCCCCCTCCTTCGAGCAGGCACCGACCAGGAGGCGCACGGCACCGGCCACCAGGCGCCGGAGGCGACTCGGCACGATGGCCGCCCTGGTCCTGATCACCGCCCTGTATGCGACGCCGTCGCTGTTCGACCGTTTCGTCCTTCCGGTCGCATCGCCCTACCTGCCCGGCGCGGACGTGCCGCCGCCCGGAGTCGAGGCAAGTGGCGTGCCGCTCGGGACGCCGCCGCCCGCACCGGCGTCCACCGCGTTCAACCTGATGGATTCGCCCGTCGAGGACCAGGAGTGGGTGGCCTACGACCCGTGCCGCCCCGTGCACTACGTCGTCCGGCCGGACAACGCACCGGCAGGATCGGAGGGACTGGTCCAGGAGGCCGTCGCGGCAGTGTCCGCCGCCACGGGCCTCCAGTTCATCGACGACGGCACCACGACGGAGGCACCCTCCGAGGAACGCGACCCCTACCAGCCGGAGCTGTACGGGAAGGCCTGGGTACCGGTGCTGATCACGTGGACCAGCGAGGCGGAGATCCCGGGACTCGCCGGTGACGTCGCCGGACTCGGCGGCAGCGACTACGCCCAGGCGCTCGGGCAGCCGCTGGTCTACGTGGGCGGGCAGGTGCAGCTCGATGCACCCGACGCCGCCGCATCCCTCAGCTATCCGGACGGGCGCGCGTATCTGAGGGCGACGATCATGCACGAGCTCGCGCACGTCGTCGGACTCGACCATGTGGACGACCCCGACGAGCTGATGTACGAGCAGAACGTCGGGCGGATCTCGTTCGGGGAGGGCGACCTTGCCGGCCTCGCGCTCCTCGGCGCAGGGCCGTGCGCGCCGGGACTCTGACGTCGACGGGTTATGCCTGGTGCGCGGTCGACGGCGACGAGAGGCACACCTGAAGCCTGGACCGCGCCCCGAAGAAAAATCCTAAAGAACTGAGGAAAACCCCTCTACATCCCCTTGACGACGTAAATTAACTAGATGAGCAATGATGCCCTCCCGACAGCCGTCAGACCGTTCGATCCCGACGGCGGCAGCGAACAGTCTGCGGAGGCGCTCGAGGCGCTGATCACCTCGGTCGAGAGGGAAGTCGCCGAACTCCAGTTCACCCGCTTCACGAACGACGACGCCGTCGCCCTGGGGCAGCTGATCGTCCAGCTGGGTGCGGGGCGCAACCTGCCGATCGCGGTCTGCATCCGGCGGCCGGACCACATCCTGTTCCGGGCCGCGCTCGACGGGACGACGCCCGACAACGACTTCTGGCTCGACGCGAAAAGCCTCACGGCCGAGCGCTACCTCGTCCCCTCCCTGCTCGTCGGCCTTCGGGGCCGACGCAACGGCGGGCGGGTGGAGGACGATCCCCTGTTCGATACGACGACGTACGCGGCGCACGGTGGCTCCTTCCCGCTGTACATCAAGGACGTCGGTCCGGTCGCCACCGTGACGGTCTCCGGCCTTCCGCAGCTCGAGGACCACAGGCTGGTCGTCGAGGCGCTGCGCACGTTCCACGCCGCCGACGGCCTGTAGGAGCCCACGACGACGCGATGCGTCCTCGCGTTACCGGCGTGTAGGGGTGCCTCCTGCTCGACCGGCATCCTCACCATCTCGTGGCACCGCCGGCCGATCCGCGAATTGAGGGGTGTCGGTGCTGGGGAACCGGCCTGGCGTGCCGGTGCTCTCGCGGCGGGATGGCAACGCGTCGGTGCGAACCACGGAGGTCCGTCGGCGGGCGGGCACCGGGGCAACAACGGATCGTCAATCGGAATACCGAGGCGATCCACACCGGGCGACTATGTGGACAACTGAGGACGTCTCTCCCTCCACATTCGTTCTCCTCGAACGCCATTAGTACGTACGTTCGATAAAATTCAGGCATGGCTACCGCACCGATCGAGCGCTACACCGCACGTCCGAGTCTCCTCGACTCGGCATGCACAGCGCTTGCCGACTGCGCACGCGAGGTAGGTCAGGGCTACGGCATCCAATCCCGACAGGACGCCGCAGATCTCATCATGAAGATCGAACACGTATCGAGGATCGTCGACCATCTACAGGTCCTGGCTGCCCGCATCGCCGAGGAGCATCATCTTGCTGACGACGATGGGGAGCAGCCCACCGGCGGCTCCCTATTGGCGCGGGCAGAGCAGGCGATCGCCGGGAACGCCCAGTCCGGCCTTGCCTCCGAAAGCACGTCCACATCGACGGGTAACGGGTCCAGGAACTGCACCGACTTCCTCCGCGCCACGCTGGGCATCAGCCGCGCCGAGGCGAAACGACGGCTGACTCTTGCAGACCTGGTACTCCCCCGTACCTCGCCGACCGGCGCACCTGTTCCCGCCAGACTCACTGCGCTGGGCGCAGCAGTGACCTCCGGCAGTATCAGTGGGCGAGCAGCGACCGTCGTCGCTCAGGCGGTGCAGCGGGTGGACTCGTTCGCGACACCCCAGCAGCTCGAGTCGATGGAGCACCACCTGACACGACAGGCGATGGAGGCCGACGAAGACATCCTCCGGGTGCTCGCACGTCGATGGGAGGGCGTCCTGGACCAGGATGGGCAGGAGCCAAAAGAGAAGGTACTGCGCGCACGACAGGGCGTCTTCTTCCGAGGCCGGCGCCATGGACTGCACTTCCTCGAGATCGGTGCCACGGATGAGCAGTTCGAACTGCTCGCGACGGTCATGAATTCGACGGCGAACCCGCGCGGCGCAGCGGGTAGGACCGGTGGCCCTACACCTGACCTTGCACCGGGGGCTACGGACGCGTCAGGTGCCTCGGACGTCCGGGGCGCCCCGGGCACCCTGGACGCTGATGACACGAGAATCCTGGCCGCCGGCCTTGGCCTGGACGAGGGCAGAATCCCTTCCGATGATCCGCCGGCGGCAACGAGGGCCCAGACCCTCCTCGACGGGCTGGTCACCGCCTGCAAGGTCACGTTGAGCACAGCAGCGCTGCCGTCGGCAGGCGGCCATCGCCCGCAGGTCATGGTGACCATCGACTACAAGGACCTCATCGGCGCCACACACAGGCCGGGGTATGCCGTCTTTTCCGGGCAGATGGATGCAGGGAGCATCAGGAAGCTGGCATGCGATGCTGACATCCTCCCGCTTGTTCTCGGAGGTAAGAGTCAGGTACTCGATGTCGGCCGGGCACAACGGCTCTTTCCGCCGCACCTCCGGCGAGCGCTCGTTGCGAGGGACAAGGGCTGCGCCTTTCCCGACTGCTCAATTCCTGCCAGTTGGTGCGAAGCACACCACCTGAAGCCCTGGTCATCCGGCGGCACGACGAGCGCCGACAACGGCGTCCTGCTGTGTTCGCGCCATCACCACGTCATTCATCAGGGGACATGGTCGGTGTCATCCCGGAATGGCATTCCATGGTTCACCGGGCCCGGGACGCTTGGTCCTCCGGGAAGCGCCCGGCGGAACAGATACTGGCAAGCAGGCCAATCCGTCGATGAAGCACTGATCGACGACGCCTCGGGGCCGAGCCCGGACGTCTCGAAGCGCAACTCCCGCTTTCTGGAGCACAGCACCGGATGATGGAGCGTTTGGTCTGAAGGGTCCGAAGGGTCCGAAGCGTTTGAAGCGTTTGAAGCGTTTGAAGCGTTGAAGCGTCGTATGCGTACGAATCGTTGTATGCGTCCGGATCGTCCGCTGGACCGGACCATCTGGCGCGAACACTCGTGAAGCAGGACCGCACCCACCACACACCAAGCGCCATCGTCGCCCGGCCCACACAGAAGGCGACGCCCTCAACTGGGCGCCGCCTTCACCCCGCTGAGACCGGACTACAGTGCGGCCTCGATGGCCTCAGCGACCGGCGTCTCACCGCTGTTGAACTGGATGGTCTTGTCCACCGTGCCGAGGTTGCCGAGCACGACGGCCGCCACGAGGGCGACATCGTCGCGGGCCACCGAATCCTGCTGCGGCTTCGCGGACACCTCGATCTTCCCGGTTCCGGGGTCCGTGGTGAGCGATCCCGGCTGGAGGATGGTCCACGCGAGTGTCGAGTTGCGCAGGTGCTCATCAGCCGCAGCCTTCGCCTCCCCATAGTGGAAGAAGCCGTTGTCCTCCGGAACGCCATGATCCTTCCGTGCACCGAGGTAGGACACCATGACATAGCGGCCTACGGACGCCTCCCGGGCAGCATCCATCGAACGGATCGCAGCATCCCGATCCACGGCATACGTGGCTTCGGGGCTCGCACCACCTGCACCGGCAGACCAGACGACTGCGTCGTGGCCACGGAAGACATCAGCCATCTGCGCCACCGACAGTTCGGAGACATCGGCCACCACGGGGGTTGCACCTGCCTGCTCGACGTCGCCGGCGTGGTCCTGGTTGCGGAAGATCGAACTGACCTGGTGGCCCTGGCTGGTGAGGATCTTCGTGAGGTGCAGTGCTACTTTTCCGTGCCCACCGATGATGGCTACGCGTGACATGGGAACTCCTTCTGTCGAGTGACTGGTCGTCGGATACCTTGTCTTCGACGCTAGTCCTCCATGGTCGGGCTGGCCACCTTCCCGTGATCGTTCCGCCGCCAGCGCAGACCTATTCCCAGGTGCCATCACCAAGTGGCAGCGCCGCTCGTTTCCGGCTGATGCGTTGGAACCGGACGGGTCCAAGCGCCAACCCGGCCCAACGTCACCAGCCGATCCGCCGACACGTCAGGGTCGGACGGGCTGAAGCCGATACTGCGCGCCGCGGTGCTCGTCCGGCAGACGATCGCCCTTCCCGAAGAGCTTCTGGCGCAGTGTTCCTTCCGTGTACTCCGTCGGATAGGCACCACGCTTCTGCAGTTCCGGCACGACGAACTCGATGATGTCCTCGAAGGTCCCGGGCGTGATCGCATAGGCGAGGTTGAAGCCGTCGACATCGGTCTCCTGGACCCATGCCTGAAGTTCATCGGCGACCTGCACACCTGAGCCGACGATGCGCGGCCCCAGCCCCCCGATCCCCGCCGATTCGGCGATGTCGCGCACAGTCCACGGCGAGCCGTCGTCGTTCACCTTCTGGAAGTTCGCGACGGCGGACTGGATGGCGTTGGACTTCACGTTGCCCAGCGGCTCGTCCGGATCGTAGACGGAGAGATCCACGCCGAGCCATCCTGAGACGAGCACGAGGGCCCCCTCGTAGCTGACGTACTGCTGGTAATCCGCGTGCTTGGCCTGGGCCTTCTCCTCCGTCTCGTCCGTGATGACGGTGAGCAGCGTGTAGATCCGCACCGAGTAGCGATCACGGCCTTCGGCCTCGACCGCATCCCGGATCTTCCTGACGACGTCCTTCAGCTTCTCCTTCGTGGGCGCAGCGACGAACACCGCCTCGGCGTTGCCGGCCGCGAAGGCGATGCCACGGGAGGACGCTCCGGCCTGGAAGATGACCGGTGTCCGCTGGGGCGAGGGCTCACTGAGGTGGATTCCCGGGACCTTGAAGTACTTGCCGTCGTGGTTGATGTCATGGACCTTGCCCGGATCGGTGAAGACACCGGTCTCGCGATCGCGGACCACTGCGTCGTCATCCCACGACCCTTCGAGCAGCTTGTAGAGGACCTCGAGGTACTCATCCGCGTGGTCGTAACGCGCGTCGTGCTCGAGCTGATCCTCATGACCCATGTTGCGTGCAGCGGAGGGCAGGTAGCCGGTGACCACGTTCCAGCCGACGCGCCCCTTGGTGAGGTGGTCCAGCGTGGAGAGCCTGCGCGCGAAGGGGTAGGGGTGCTCGTACGCGGTACCCGCGGTGACACCGAACCCGAGGTGCTCCGTGACGAGCGCCATCGCGGAGACGAGCAGGAACGGATCATTGACCGGGGTCTGCGTGCCCTGCCTCAGCGTGGCCTCGTTGGAACCGCCATAGACGTCGTACGTGCCGAGGACATCGGCGATGAAGATGCCATCGAACAGTCCCTTCTCCAGGGTCTTCGCCAGATCGGCCCAGTACCTCAGGTCCTTGTAGCGCCAGGACTGGTCCTCGGGGTGGCGCCACAGACCGGGCGACTGATGACCCACGCAATTCATGTCGAAAGCATTGAAGCGGATATGGCGCGGTGATGTGGGCATGAAGAATCCTCATATCGGGGCACTGCCGTGGCGGAAGCGCCATACTTGCCCGCACTGCCTGTGCCGGGCCGAATCCTCACCTGGGGCACCCCACTACAGCGAGAGGGTTGCCGTCCAACGAACCAGGGTTTTGCGTTGGAGCTCTTGATTCTGGTGTCGAGCGTAAGTGGGCCCGCACGCCGTCGTCCACCCGCGGCCGTCACGGCGCGTCACGAATCCACCGTCCCTCACGGCGCGGAGAGCGCGTCGAACCAGAGCACAGGAGTTACTCCGAATGTTCTTCTGCAAGCAAACGGCACCGCGTTCATCGCAGCAGCGATCCTCACTCACCTCCGCAGAGGGCACCACCGCGGGGCTCCACCACGCCCTGAGCGCAGAACGGACCGGCAGGTCCTCGCCCACAGCGGGCGTCCATCCCGCCGAGGCGTACTGCCGGCGACTACCGCAGGTAGGACGCCCCGTTGACGTCCACCACGGTGCCACTGACCCAGAGCGGAGCCTCGGTTGCGAGCCACACGACGGTCTGCGCCACCTCCTCCGGCGTCGCGACGCGGTTGAAGGGACTCTGTGCACGCACCGCGTCGCCGGCCGGACTGTCGAGCACGGTCCTGCCCATGTCGGTCTCGACGAACCCGGGCGCGACGGCGGCAGCGAGGATCCCGTGGGGCGCGAGTGCCACGGCGAGGGACTGGGTCATGGAGTGCAGCGCCGCCTTGCTCGCGCCGTAGGCCGGCGTGACGGGCTCCCCCCGATACGCACCGCGCGATCCCACACCGACCAGCCGCCCGCCCTCCGGCCCTGTCGGCCGGTCGAGGAGATGCCGTGCGACGAGCCAGGACAGGTTCGCGGGCCCCAGGAGATTCACGTCCAGCGTGCGACGCCACGCTTCCTGCCAGTCGTCGAAGGACACGGTGTCGATCGGGTGCGCCTCGAACATCCCGGCGTTGTTCACCAGCACGTCGAGCCCACCCAGCCCATCTACCGCCCCGTCGACGATGCGCAGGCAGGCCGCGGGGTCACCCACGTCCCCGACGACCACCACGTGGCCGTCACCCGGAAGCGCATCGCGCACCGCCGTGGCGGCGCGCTCATCACGGCCGGCATGGACGGCTACACGGTGTCCACGGCCGGCGAGGTCATGTGCGATGGCAGCGCCGATGCCTCTGCTCGCACCGGTCACCAGAATGTTCGAAGTCATGGTTCAGACCGTACATCGTGGACCGCGCCGCAGCGGGGAGGGCTGAGTCCTCCATGGAAGAAAAAAGGCCGAACGACCCGAACGGGCACGTTGACCCCGGTCACCACGGATGCGAGGGTGGCTGGATGAGCACCGACGCGGTAGTCCAGATCAGCAACAACGAGGCCGGGAGCCGCTACGTGGCCACCGTCGACGGCGGTCCCGTCGGCACCGCGGCCTACGAACGGTCCTCCGATTCGATCACCTTCACGCACACGGTCGTCGATCCGGACGTCGAGGTCACGGAATCGGCAGCAACCTCATCCGGTACGCACTCGACGACGCCCGCGGGCAGCACCTGAGGGTCGTTCCCCAGTGTGAATTCGTGGCGGCCTTCATCCAGGAGCACGCTGAATACCAGTACCTGACGGCTTAGGCCGTTCCCCTGCTCCCCTATCGTGGGGCCGCGTCGAGGACACACCGCACAGCAGGCTCTGGATACACGGCCCCGAGATCAACGAGATCCGGCTCTGCTTCCTGTCGAAGCAGGCCACCGACCGACGACGGGGCACCGGCAGACCCGGCGTCCCGTCGTCGTCCGGGCTCTGAAGGTCAGAGCCAAGACTCTCGGGCCCGACCCGTCCGAGCTGGACATGTCCGGCCCAGAACCGTCCGGGCCGGAACCGTCGGAGCCAGAACCGTCCGGGTATGACTGTCGAGCCGGAACGGCCCGAGCCAGAACCGCCCGGCCCGATCTGTCGGGCCAGACCTATCGGGCTGGAACCGTCCGAGCCAGAACCGCCCGGGGTATGACTTCGGGCCGGAACCGTCCGGGCTAGAACTGGATGCCGCGCGTGAGCGCGCCGTCGATCAGGAGGTTCGCACCGGTGGTGCGGCTCGAGCGCGGGCTCGCGAGGAACACGACGGCGTCCGCCACCTCCTGCGGAGTGCCCATCCGACCGGTGGGGTTGAGGGCCATCGCGGTCGCGAACAGCTCCGGGTTACCCTGCTCGATACCCGGCCACACCCCACCCTCGTGGTACGTGTTGCCCGGCGAGACGGTGTTCGCCCGGATCCCCTGCCCGGCGAGCTGGAACGCGAGACCCGCCATATAGGCGATCAGCGCCGATTTCACCGTCCCGTAGGGGCCGGAGGCGAAGTCCACCTCGCGTCCCGAGACGCTCGAGATCGCGGTGATCGACGGCGTCGCACTCCGGGCCAGGTACGGCAGCGCGGCCTTGACCAGGCGCACCGTGCCCATGAGGTCCACCCGCAGGCTGGCTTCCCAGTTCTCCTCGGAGTCCTCGATCGCGAGGGCGCTGACATTGCTGACCACCGCGTCGATCCCGCCGAATTCCTCCCCCATGGCTGCCACCCAGGCGGCGAGCGCCGGTCCGTCGCCGACGTCGACCACGTGGCCGACCACCCGGCCGGTCGACGACGACAGCGCCGCCTCCGTCTCCGCGATCTCCGCGGCATTGCGGGCGCAGAACGCGACGTTCGCACCCTCGGCCGCGAACGAGTCGACGATGGCGCGGCCGATGCCTTTCGTGCCGCCGGTGACGAGCGCGGTGGTGCCGTCGAGATGCAGATCCATGGGACTCCTTCGATCAGTAGGTGGTGTCGGGTGGGGCCGTCAGCGGAGGTCGGCGCTTTGCCGTCGCAGGTGCGCGTGGAGGCCGCCGTACGCGTCGACGGCGGGGAACAGCGCCTTGGGAGCCTTGACCACCACGCTGTAGTTGGCGTCGACGGCATTGGCGATGGGGGCCTGCGCCGTCTGCGTGAGGAGCTGGTAGGCGTCCAGCTGGTGCAGACCGAAGAGGTCCCCGAACCAGCGGACCATCTCCAACTGGCCGATGCGCCAGGAGTCCTCCATGGGGCGCGAGGACCCCACGGCCATCCAGTGGTAGTCCGTCTCGAGCCTCGGCCAGGCGGGAGCCCCGCCCTTGATGAGCTCCACGATGATGGTCGAGTGCATCGCCCCCTCGACGGCGGTGCCGCAGGCCTCCCCCTCGCCCTGGCGGTAGTGGCCGTCGCCGATGGAGAACAGCGCACCCTCCACGTTCACCCCGAGGTAGACCGTGGTACCCGCCTTCACGTCGGGGGCGTCCATGTTGCCGCCGAACCGCTCGGGCACCAGCGACGACCGGACCTCCCCGCCGGGCGGGGCGACGCCGACGGTCCCGAGCATCGGCTCGAGCGGCAGGGCCACCTCGAAGTCCCCGAGCCGCGACTGGAATCCGACGGTCCGGCGCTCGGTGTCGACGTGGTAGATCCAGGTGATGTCGGGCAGGGGATCCTGCAGGGACGCGGTGCGGTCGGTACTGGTGAGTCCCCCGAAGAACGGGATGGTGGCGGACGCCCCGTAGGAGCGCGCCGGCGTGAGGTCGACGACGTGCAGCGCCAGCGTGTCCCCCGGCTCCGCCCCCTCGACGTAGAACGGTCCGGTCTGCGGGTTGACGAAGTTCAGGTCGACCTTCTCGCCCGACACGTCATCCACCGAGGTGAGCGCATTGTTGAACGCGTCCTCGGACCAGAGCCGGAGCGCGGTGCCGGGCCGGACCGTCAGGACGGGAGCACTGCCGCCGAAGGTGTACACGAGCTGATCACGCCGGGGGTGGTACTCGATGATCTCCATGACCGGATGCTACGGGGCGGTTCCGGTACGGACAAGGGTGGGAGAAGCACCGGGGCGACGGTCAGGCACGGCCCTTCAGGATGAGGTTCCAGTAGACCTTCGGCAGCACGAACCGCTCCATCACGTACGTCAGCCGCCGCTCACGGGCGAGATTGTCCCACCCCGGCACGGTCGGCATCGGGGAGTACTTGTCGTCGAACTCCGAGAAGACCACGGTGTTGTGGCTGACCACGAACGGGCAGGCCGAATAGTGGTTGTACTCGGCAGTGGGCTTCTTCCCCTTGAGCACGGCACGGAGGTTCTTCGCCAGCACCGTGGTCTGCATGCGCAGTGCAGCCCCGGACTTCGAATTGAGCGTGGACGCGGCATCACCCAGGGACCAGATGTTCGGGAAGCGCGGATGCCGGAGGATGACCGGATCAACCTCGACAAATCCCGCCCGGTTCCCGTGCGCCGGCAGGTCCGTGGACTTCAGCCACTCGGGGGCGGACTGGGGCGGCACGGCGTGGAGGACGTCGTAGCCCAGGGTCTCCGAGGTGCCGCTGACACTGTTCGCCAGCTCGACGGTACGGCCCTCCGGGTCGACGGAGGCGAGTTCAGTGCTGTACCGGACCTCGATGCCGTACTCCTCGATCTTCCGGTTGAGTTCCTCGTCGATGATATCCATCCCGAAGATGGTGGGCGTGGACACGGCGAGGACCACGCGGATGTCCTTGAGCACACCCTGGCGCTGCCAGTGGTCGCACGCCAGGTACATGGGCTTCTGCGCCGCACCGTCGCACGACGCCGGTCCGGGCGGCTGGGTGAAGACGACGGTGCCGCGGGTGAGGTCCCGGAAGAGCTTCCAGGCCTTGGGTGCGAGCTCGTATTCGTAGTTCGAGGCGCCGTGTGGCCCTTCCATCGCCTCCTTGAGGCCGGGGATGGCGGTCCAGTCGTTCTGGATCCCGGGACAGACGACCAGGTGGTCGTACGTGACGGCGCTGCCGGACTCGAGCAGCACCGTGTTGGAGCCGGTGCTGACGTCCGTGGCCTTGTCCTGGATCCAGGCGACCCCCGACGGCATGACGTCCGCCTGAAGCCGCACGGCCTCGAAGGCGTCTGCCGTACCGCCGGCGATGTGCGAGAAGAGTGGCTGGTAGAGGTGCCGGCTCCTCGGCTCGATCACGGCGACGTCCTTGAAGCGGTACCTGCGCAACCGTCCGGCCAGCGAGACGCCGGCGTTGCCGCCGCCGATGATCAGCACCTGGTGGTGGCGTTTCTCGCCGGGAGCCGGCCTGACGGGGACGGCGTGTCCGGCCGGTGCGGTGCTCGTGCGGAAACGGATAACGGCTACCTCTTCTGTGTCGCCCTGCGCGGCCTGTCTTCCGACAGTACCTCCCGGCACCGGCCCACGTCAGGACGCATTTCCCCGGTGACGCAGCCCCCGAAATGCGCCTCAGTCCCGCGCGTACCGCCGCACGAAGGCGCCGAGGATGGCTGCGGGATGGTCCACTGCGGAGGCACGTGCCCGCTCGATGTAGTCGTCGGCCTCCTCGGGCGGGAAGTACCCCGCGTGGCGGTAGGTCCTGATGCGGCCGACGAGCGCCTCGACGTCGAGTTCGGGGTGGAACTGGGTGGCGTACACGTTCTCGCGCACGCGGAACATCTGCACGGGGCAGGTTGCGGACGACGCCAGCAGGACCGCCGACGACGGCAGCGCGGCGCATGCCTCCTTGTGTCCCACATAGGCGGAGAACGACGACGGCAGCCCGGTGAGCAGCGGGTCGGCGCGGCCCTCGTCGGTGAGCGTGATCTCGATGGCGCCGATCGGCTCCGCGTAGGTGGTGTCGATGATGGCGCCCTGGTGCCGACCGAGGGTGCCGACGCCGTAGCAGGCTCCGAAGAACGGGAAGTCCTCAGCCACCACAGTATCGAGCAGCCGGCCGAGCTCGCTCTCGACGCGCACCTGCACGGCGCCCTTCGACTCCTCGGGGTCCGAGGAGTTGAAGGGGCTGCCCCCGAGGAAGATCCCCGAGTAGTCCGCGAGGTCGAGCTCGGGCAGGGATTCCGCCTCGAGCCGGACGCGCCGCAGCTGGCCCTCGGTGAGGCCACCGAAGCTCAGGAAGCTCTGGTATTCGGCTTCGGCAGCGTAGTCGTCGACGCGGGTGGCCAGGAGCAGGAACGGTTTCACTCCTCGATGCTACTGGGCCGGCAAGGCAAGCCGATCCTCTGTAGCAGGACGAGGGGTGCGGTGCTTTACTGCTTCCATGACGGATATGCCGGTCCAGCGCAGCGAACCTCATGACAGCAGCGTGGCAGGGCGCCTGAACTGGCTCCGCGCCGCGGTTCTCGGTGCGAACGACGGCATCGTGTCCACCGCCGCGACCGTCGTCGGCGTCGCCGGCGTGACGAATGCGGTCGCGCCCATCCTGGTGGCGGGGACGGCTGCCGTGGTCGGCGGATCCGTATCCATGGCGCTCGGCGAGTACGTCTCCGTCAGCAGCCAGAAGGACAGCCAGGAAGCCCTGATCGAGAAGGAGCGCCAGGAGCTCGCAGAGGATCCCGACGGCGAACTCGCCGAACTCGCGGGCCTGTACGAGCAGAAGGGGCTGACTCCGGAGACGGCCCGCCAGGTCGCAGACGAGTTGACCGAGCACGACGCCCTCGCGGCACACCTCTCCGCGGAGCTGAACATCGACGAGCTCGAGGTCGCCAATCCCTGGCACGCGGCATTCGCGTCCGCGGCGTCCTTCGCCGCCGGTGCGGTCCTCCCCCTGCTCGCCATCCTCCTGCCGCCGGCCGAACTCCGGATCCCCATCACATTCGTGGCTGTGCTCGTCGCCCTGGCCATCACAGGTGCGATCAGTGCCCACGTGGGCGGCAGCTCCCGACGGCGCGCGACGATCCGGCTCGTGATCGGCGGCGCACTGGCCATGGCCTTCACCTATCTGGTCGGGGCGCTCCTGGGCACCACCGGCATCGCGTAGGCACCCGGCTGCACCGGCCCCGCGATACCAGCCCAGCGATACCGACCCCGCGGCACCAGCCCAGCGATACCGACCCCGCGGCACCAGCCCAGCGATACCGACCCCGCGACACCGACCCCGCGGTCCTCTCATCGGCTTCGGCCGGTCGGTCAGTCGGCCGGCCGATGGGACAGCCGGCAGGTGAGACAACCGGCAGGTGAGTCAGCTGGCATGGGACAGCCGGCAGGTGAGTCAGCCGGTCGGTGAGTCAGCTGGCATAGGACAGCCGGCAGGTGAGTCAGCCGGTCTGTCGGACAGCCTGTCGGCCGGCCGAGCCGCTCGACACCGCAGGCGCACAGGTCCTGATGGACCAGGACAGGCACCCCAGACGACACCAGGCCACCGGGATCACCCGGCGGCCTGGCGAGCTACTGCTCCTGCTGCTCCTGCTCCTCCTGCTAGTGCCTGTCCGGACTAGCGGTCGGCCCCCGCACGGTCCTCCACATCGGCGTCCAGCGCGGACAGACCGGTCAGCTCGTCGAGCTCATCCAGTTCATCCAGCTCGGACAACTCGGTCAGCTCCCTGGCCGACAGTTCGGACAGCTCCCTGGCTGCGCGATCTACATCGGCCCTGAGGATCTCCACCGGACCGGCACTGTGACGGCCATGGGACGGCTGGACGGCGACGACGTCGGACTCGCCCGAGGTCCGACGTCCACTCTCGTCGCCCCGGTTCGGAGCAGCTGCATCCAGCTGCGCGGCGTCAGCCGCAGGCTGCCCATCAGCATCCGCGAGCTGCGTACCCGCCGGGGAGCCGGACTGCGTCCCGGTGACGGCGAGCCGGGTACCCGACTGGGTGTGCAGCGTGCCGCCGGTCGTCGACATACCGGACCGGGGCTCCGACGGCGCTCCGGCGACCGACGGCGTCGCACCGGGCGCAGCGGTCGCGGCTGGCGACATGGAGGCGGCCGGACCGGCCGGTGCCGCCTGCGCGAAATCGACCGTACGACGCAGCGGGGTCTCCTTGATGAACAGGACACAGACGAGTCCGACGACGGCGATGACCGCGGTGATGAGGAAGATCAGTGCCGTGCTGTCGCCGTAAGCGGCCCGCACGATGTCGGCGATCGGCGCAGGCAGGTCGACGAGGTCGAGCGAACCACCCGCCGCACCCCCACTGGCGGGGATGCCTGCAGCAGCGAGTCCCTCGGTGGTCTTGTTCTCCACCTGCGTGCCGAGGATGGCGCCCAGGACGGCGACACCGGCCGCTCCACCCATGGAACGGAAGAAGGCGACGGACGCGCTGGCCGTGCCGATGTCCTTGACCGCCACGGTGTTCTGGACCGCGAGGACGAGGTTCTGCAGCAGGAGGCCGAGACCCAGGCCGAAGACGAAGGTGTAGATGCCCACGACCCACAGGTCGGTCAGGTGGTCGATGGTCCCGGCGAGACCGAGCCCCGCGATGAGGAAGAGGGACCCTGCGACCAGGAACCGCTTCCACTTGCCGAACCTGGTCACGAGCAGTCCGGCGCCGATCGAACCGATGAGGTTGCCGGCGATCATCGGCATGGTGAGTAGCCCGGCCTCCGTCGGCGTTGCGCCGCGTGCCACCTGGTAGTACTGGCCGAGGTAGCTGGAGCTGGCGAACATGGCGACGCCGACGGTGATCGAGGCGATGATGGCCAGGGCCGTGGTGCGCTGGGAGATGATCTTCAGCGGGATGATCGGCTCGGTCACCTTGGACTCCACCAGCAGGAGGAGGGCGAGCAGGATGAGACTGCCACCCACCATGAGGGCGCTCTCGCGGGAGAACCACTCGTAGTAGCCCTCCTTGCCGGCGAAGGAGACCCAGATCAGGAGCAGGCTGACGCCCGCGGTCAGGAGGATGGACCCGAGCCAGTCGATGCTGGCCTTGCGGCGCGTGTCGGGGAGCTTCAGGGTCACCTGCAGCAGCACGAGTGCGATGATCGCGAGCGGCACACAGACGAAGAACGTCCAGCGCCAGCCGAGGGGCGAGTCCACGATGAAGCCACCGAGGAGCGGTCCGCCGGCCGTCGCCACAGCCATGACGCCGCCCATGTAGCCGGAGTACCGGCCGCGCTCACGCGGGGCGATGATGGTGCCGATGATCGCCTGCGCCAGGGCGGTCAGGCCACCCATGGCGACACCCTGGATGACACGGGCCGTGAGGAGCAGCGGGATGGTCTGGGCGAACCCTGCCAGGACCGAGCCGGCCACGAAGATCACGATGCTGAGCTGCACCAGGACCTTCTTGTCGAACAGGTCGGCGAACTTGCCCCAGATCGGCGTGGTCGCGGCGTTGGCCAGCAGCGCCGCCGTGATCACCCAGGCGAAGTCGGTCTGCGAGCCGTTGAGGTCGCTCATGATGGTCGGCAGGGCGTTCGCGACGATCGTGCTGCTGAGGATCGCCGTGAACAGGCCCGCGAGCAGGCCGGTGAGGGCCTGCAGGATCTGCTTGTGGCTCATGGGCTCGCCGGCCCCGTGGTGGTGCGACGTCGACGCCGGTTGCTGCTCGGGGACTCCGGCTGCCTTCGTCCTGGTGGGATGGGTGGCCATCAGTGGTCTTCCTTCACGATCTCGGACGCGGGGTCCAGGTGGTGACGGCCGTCGTTGCCCGTGCTGTCTGATGCTGCATGTGATGCTCCGGTGGGTGTCGCGTGGGGCGGTCCGTCAGGGTGCGGCCCCGTCGACCGCAAGGCGATCGTGAGGTGCTGGACGGAGAGTGACGCCGCTTCGGCCTCGCTCTCCGTCCAGTCGGACAGGATGCCCCGCAGCGTCTCCGCCCTGCGCTCGTAGGTCTCGGCGAGACACGCCCGGCCCTGCGGTGAGAGCGAGAGCAGGCAGGCCCGCCCGTCCAGCGGATCCGCGGTGCGGACCACGAAGCCGTACTGCTCGAGGTCCGCGAGCTGTCTACTCAGGGCGGACGCGCCGATACCGAGCCGGGCCGCGAGCGCCGACGCGCGCAGCGGCCCGCCCTCGGCGATGAAGAAGAGGACCCCCGTGTGTGCCGGACCCAGCTCCGAATGCTTCATGCTCGCCGCTGTGACCGCCCGCAGCGCACGCTGCAGGTCGAAGATGTTGTGCACCAGCTCTGCGGCGGTGGACTGCCCTACGGACATGGAGGCTCCCGGCTCATATACTTCGTTGCTCTAAGTAACGGTACTTCTGCCGTTTCGTTAGGTCAACTAACTAAACCGGGATCCGACGTCGTTCATCGCACAAACGGGCCCTCTCGAGTCAAACCGCGCCGCACGGATGTCGAAGGCTTGCGGCCGCCCACGGTAGCCTGTTAGGCCTGAGGTATCAGGGCGGGTAGACCACCTGTCGAGGAGTGCCCATTTCTGGGCCGCGAAGGAGGACGTCCGCGATGACGCGCAAGGAACCCCGTGTAAACGAAGTCGACGAGAAGGACATCGAGGTCTCGAAGCGGCCCAAGGACTGGGCAGCGGGCATCCCCGGTGTCTATCACTCCATGAAGCCGGCGATCGAGCACATGGGCGTGAAACGCACCCTCCAGACCGTCCTCAAGATGAACCACAAGGACGGCTTCGACTGCCCGAGCTGCGCCTGGCCCGATCCCGCCAAGCGCAAGACCTTCGAGTTCTGCGAGAACGGTGCCAAGGCCGTCACCTGGGAAGCGTCTCCCGTGGTGATCTCCTCGGACTTCTGGGCCGAGAACTCCATCACCGACCTGCGTGAGCGCTCCGAGTACTGGCTGGGCATGCAGGGACGGCTCGTGGAGCCCGTCTACAAGCCCGCCGGCGAGGACCACTACCGGCCCGTGAGCTGGGACAAGGCGTTCGAGATCGTCGGCAACAAGCTGAAGAGCCTCGACACCCCGGACGATGCCGCCTTCTACACGAGCGGCCGCACCTCGAACGAGGCGGCGTTCATGTACCAGCTCTTCGTCCGCGGCTTCGGCACCAACAACCTGCCCGACTGCTCCAACATGTGCCACGAGTCCTCCGGCTGGGCCATGGGCCAGACCATCGGCATCGGCAAGGCGACGGTCACGTTCGACGACTACGCCGACGCCGACCTGATCATCGTGATGGGCCAGAACCCGGGAACGAACCACCCGCGCATGCTCACCGAGCTGGAGGCCTGCAAGGAGTCCGGCGGCCAGATCGTCTCGGTGAACCCGCTGCCGGAAGCCGGCCTCAAGCGCTACAAGAACCCCCAGAAGGTCAAGGGCGTCGCAGGCAAGGGCACCGAGATCTCCGACCAGTTCCTCCAGATCCGGCTCGGCGGCGACATGGCGCTCCTGCAGGCCGTGTCCAAGCGCGTGTTCGAGGCCGAGGCCAAGAACCCCGGCACGGTGCTGGACCATGCGTTCCTCGAGGAGCACTGCGAAGGCCTCGACGAGCTGCGCGACTACCTGCTGAAGCTCGACGACGCCACGGTCCTCGAGGCCACGGGCCTGCGGATCGAGGAGATCGACGAGCTCGCTGCCCGCTATCTCGCCGCTGACAAGGTGATCATCACCTGGGCGATGGGCATCACGCAGCAGAAGAAGGGTGTCGCCACGATCAAGGAGATCATCAACCTCCTGCTGCTCCGCGGCAACATCGGCAAGCCCGGCGCCGGCGCCTCCCCCATCCGCGGCCACAGCAACGTCCAGGGCGACCGCACCATGGGCATCTGGGAGCAGATGCCCCAGACGTTCATGGATTCCCTCGGCAAGGAGTTCAACTTCGAACCGCCCCAGGAGCACGGCGTCGACGCCGTGGAGTCCATCCGGCGCATGCGTGACGGACAGGTCAAGGTCCTCGTCGCGCTCGGCGGGAACCTGGTCTCGGCGATCTCCGACACCCAGGTGGCGGAGAAGGCCTTCGAGAACACCGACATGACGGTGCAGATCTCCATCAAGCTCAACCGTTCCCACCTGATCACCGGCGAGGAGGCGCTGATCCTCCCCTGCAAGGGACGCACGGAGATCGACCGCCAGGCCACGGGCGAGCAGTTCGTGTCCGTCGAGGACACCGTGTGCGCCGTGCACCCCTCCTGGGGCAGCGTCGAACCCGTCTCCGACAACCTGCTCTCAGAGCCGGCGATCATCAGCCGGCTCGCCCGTGCCACGATCGACGGCAAGATCGACGCCGACTGGGAGGGCTTCGAGAAGGACTACGACCTCATCCGCGAGCACATCGCCCACGTGGTCGAGGGCTGTGAGGACTACAACGTGAAGATCCGCCGGAAGGGCGGCTTCATCATGGCAAACGGGCCGCGCGACTCACGGACGTTCAACACGCCCACCGGCAAGGCCGTCCTCACCGTCAACGACCTCGAGTACCTCGAGCGTCCCGAGGGCACGCTGATCCTCCAGTCGCTGCGCTCCCACGACCAGTGGAACACCACCATCTACGGTCACAACGACCGTTACCGCGGCATCAAGAAGGGCCGCCACGTGGTGTTCATCAACCCCGAGGACATCGCCGACCTGGGACTGGAGGACGGCCAGAACGTGGACGTCCACGGCGTGTACGACGACGGTGTGCAGCGCGTGCTCCGCGCCTACCGCGTGGTCTCGTACCCGACGGCGCGCGGCTGCGCCGCCGCGTACTACCCCGAAGCGAACGTGCTCGTCCCCCTCGACGAGGTCGCAGAGGGAAGCAACACCCCGAGGTCCAAGCAGATCATCGTCCGCTTCGAGAAGAGCACCCACACGGCACCGGCGTCGCACGACCACGTCGCTACCGTGCAGGCGCCCGACGTCGAACCGGACGGCTTCCCGACCAACGGCACGACGACGCGCGCGAAGAAGGCCGAGGCGGCGAACGCCTGACAGCAGCCGCCCGGCAGGCGACCCCCGGTCCTGACCGGGGTCGCCTGCCGGGTACGGCCGGTGCTCGGGTGTTGGCCGAGATCAATGGACGGCCAGGAGTGGGTTCGGCGGATTCTTCCGCCGGACCCACTTTCATGTCCGGATCCATGCCCGGATCGATGCCCGGATTGCGGCGTCGCTCATCGCCGCCCGGCGAAGCCACGTGGGGTGTCTCCACGGATGCCTCCGGGGAGAAGCGTGATCGCTCCCGTAGCGGGACCATCGGCCCTATGGGAGCCCTCCTCGTGGCCCTACCGTGATGCTTGAGTGCGGAGGGCCCGCCCCCGGGCCCTCCCCGTTCTCACCACACACCCGCACGGCGCAAGGAGATCGGTCATGGACGTTCTGGAAGGTATCTGGGATTTCGTCTGGTTCTTTTTCTGGACCTTTGCGTTTATCGCGTATCTGATGGTTCTGTTCTCGATCATCGGTGATCTGTTCCGCGACCACGAGCTGGGCGGATTCGCGAAAGCGGTCTGGCTGATCTTCCTTCTGTTCCTCCCCTTCATCACGGCACTGGTCTACGTGATCGCCCGTGGGAAGGGCATGAGCGAGCGCCAGATGAAGATGATGCAGCGCGATCAGGAGTACGAGACCCAGCGCATCCGGTCGATCGCGGGCTCCAGCTCAGCCGACGAGATCAGCAAGGCGGCCTCGCTGTACCAGAGCGGAGCGATCACGGCGGAGGAATACGAGTCGCTGAAGGAGAAGGCCCTCCACTAGCGGCGCCCCGTACGACTCGCCGCATGACCGGCGTCCCCTCTCACACATCGATTCCCAGGAGGAACCGCAGTGACCACCACAGAAACGTCAGCAGTCGACGACGAGACTCTCGTCGCCCCGATCGACTTCGTCCTCCTCGAGTTCTCACCCGAGCGCCTGACCGGCGAGGCTGCCCCCGCGCTCATGGACCTCGTGGAGCGGGGAGTGATCCGCCTCTTCGACCTCCAGATCGTCCGCAAGGCCGAGGACGGGAGCGTCGACGTCATCGAGCTCACCGATCCCATCTCGGAGAGCGGCGGGTTCTCCTCCTTCACCGGGGCGTCCTCCGGGATCCTCGGCGTCGACGACATCCGTCAGGCGACGGACGCCATGAGCCCGGGCACGATAGCCGCGCTCATCGTCTACGAGAACACCTGGGCAGCCCGGTTCGTGTCCGCGGTCCGCCACAGCGGCGGAGAGCTGATCGCCAGCGCACGGATTCCGGCCACCGACATCATCGAGGCGCTCGATGCGCTCGATGCGACCAACTGAGGAGATCACGACATGCCAGGTCTATTGCGCGGGGTAGCCCGCACCGCCGTCGTCGCCGGCACCGCCACCGCCGTGAGCGGACGCGTGCAGCGCCGCCAGGCCGCCAAGTTCGCCGACCGCGACGCACAGACCGCCGCCGACCGCAGCCGAGCCTACGAAGAGGACATGGCGGCAGAGGAGCCGGCACCGAGGGACGAGGCAGCGGCTCCTGCCGCTGCGGCGGAGCCGCCCCGGGACATGATCACCCAGCTCAGGGAGCTCGCAGCCCTGAAGGAGGACGGGATCCTCACCGAGGAGGAATTCGCGGCGCAGAAAGCCAAGCTCCTCGCCTGACGGCCCGGCGGGGCGACGGGGTCGCAGCCTCGGCCCTCTCCCGGCCGGTGCATTGCCCTCTCCACAGCCGGTGCACATCCCGTGCGCGGGCGTCCCTCGTTCGGTTTCCTGAGCGCAGCTTCCGCCCGTGCCCGCCCGTGCCCGCCCGTGCCTACCCATGCCTGCCCATGCCTGCCCATGCGCAGGTGCCTGCCTCTGCCTACCCACGACCTGCTCAGCTCCGGCCGTGGCAACGTGGTCGGTCCGAAGGAGGGACGCGGCAATGCTGTCCGCCATGTCAGTGGATGATCACCTTGAGGCCGATCATCGCGAGACCGAAGAGCGCCGTCGTCAGGGCCCCGAGGAGGCGTATCGGCATCGTCGCCCCTCGCTTGAAGAACGCGAAATATCCGAGGACCGCAAGGGCGGCGACCTCGACCCAGAGCGCGAACCACATGGCATTCTCGTCGTCGATGACGCGGGTAGCCCCCAGCAGGAGGATGACGGCGGGGACCGCCGCCCCGATGACCAGACCCGATGACCGCCGCACGGACGCCCGGAACGCCGTCCGCAGTTCCACACGGTCATGTCGACCGACGTTCAGGTGTGCGAGCGTCCCGGCGTAGATGTGGGCTAACCAGAACACCAGTACCGTTCCGACCACGGTCCAGAAAACCGCCCAACTGCTGTCGCCGTGCCTGCCGGCGGTGACAATGATCCCAGCCACGAGGATCAGGGCATAGATGGCCTCCTCCGACACGAATCCTGCTTCGACAATCGGACGGTCTGGCGCTTCCGGCTCAGTCATGGCCACAGGATACGCCGTGGCACTCCGCCCACGGATGGGGTCGCCCACCACGGCTGCGTCTCGCCCGGGTCCGTCACGTGCGCTGCACCACCTCGTGGGACTCGCGCCCGGCGGCTGCGCGGATAGACTGCTCCGGTCGTGACGACGGGGAGGAGCAGACGCCGTGGCAGAGCAGCGGGACACGCAGCAGACGGAGCAGCCGGTCGGCCGGCAGGGTCAGCAGGGCCGGGTCATCCGAGTCCTCGTGTGCGCCCAGATCCTGGGCGGACTCGGGGCGGGGGCCACGCTGTCCCTCGGCGCGCTGCTCGCAGCCGAGACCTCCGGGTCGAGCGCATGGTCCGGGATGGCCGCCACCATGGCCACCCTGGGCGCCGCGGCCGCGGCCGTCCCCCTCGCAACGCTCGCCCAGCGCAGGGGACGCCGGGTGTCCCTGGCCACGGGCGCCGTCGTCGCCGGTATCGGCGCGATGCTGGCGATCCTCGCTGCATCGCTCTCCGCGTTCCCCCTGCTGCTCCTCGCGCTGGCGCTCCTCGGCGTGGGTTCCGCGACGGGACTGCAGGCCCGTTTCGCAGCCACCGATCTCGCCACCGAGTCGACCCGCGGGCGGAGCCTCGCGATCGTCGTATGGTCGACCACCATCGGGGCGGTCCTGGGTCCCAACCTCTTCGAACCCGGCGCGGCCGTGGCCCTGGTGCTCGGCATCCCGCCGCTCAGTGGGGGCTTCGTCTTCTCCGCAGCAGCGCAGGCCGGCGCGGCGGCCGTCTACGCGCTGGGGCTCCGGCCCGATCCGCTCCTGACCGCACTCGCCCGACAGGCGGATGCCCGGCCTGCGGGCAGTGCGCCACCGGCCCGCCGGCGCGGCCTGCGCATCCTGGCGGACAACCCGACGGCCCGCTTCGCCGTCGTGACCATCGCGGTCAGCCACGCCGCGATGGTCTCGCTCATGTCCATGACCCCGGTGCACCTCCACGACCACGGCGCAGGGCTGTCCATCGTCGGGTTGACCATCAGCCTGCATGTGGCCGGGATGTATGCGCTGTCGCCCGTGTTCGGCTGGGTCGCGGACCGTTTCGGGAAGACGCAGGGCATCCTGTGCGGGCAGATCTTCCTGCTCCTGGCCCTCATCACGGCGTGGCGTGGATCGGAGTCCGAGGCATGGGTGGCCACGAGCCTCGTGCTGCTCGGGCTCGGCTGGTCGGCCTGCGTGGTCTCGGCGTCGGCGCTCCTCACCGGGGCGGTGGGTGCTGCGGAGCGGGCACCCGTCCAGGGCTCCTCCGACCTCGTGATGAACCTTGCCGGCGCACTGGGCGGAGCCCTCGCGGGCCCCGCCCTGGTGCTGCTCGGCTACTCAGGCCTCGGCCTGGCCGCCGCGGTGCTCGTCGCCGTCGTCGTGGCCTGGACACTCACGCGCCTGGTATCGACGCGGCGCGGGGTGCCCGCGGCGGCGTGACGCGCTACTGGGCCGAGCCGGTCCAGCCCTTCTGCTCGTTCGTCTGCTCGTCCTTCTCGATGATGGTCAGCACGGTCTTCACGGCCTTCTCGATGGCGGCGTCCGTCTCGGCCCGTCCCTCGGTGGTGACGGTGCCCGCGGCATAGCCGACCATGAAGGCACTGATGACGCCGGCGTCCGCGGTCAGCAGGTGCGAGGTGCGTGCGGCGAGTTCCACGATCCTGGCGTGGTCCAGTTCGAGGTCGAGGACCTGCAGGGCCTGGCCGAGAGTGCGGCTCCAGTCGTTCAGGGTGCGCTCTGCGTCGTCGGGCGTTGCCATGGTGTCTCCTCGGGTCGGGGGTGGTCGTTGCTGCCAACGGCAATCGGCTGCTCGTACCAACCTCTACCACTGGGACTGCTCTCGTTCAACGCCGACACCTCGATCCCCGGCTCTCCTTGACTTCACCCAGCGCGGGGGATGTAATTCACAGACGATCCGGTGACACGATTCACCACTTGTCTCGTTCAGGCCCACCTCGACGGAGAGGAACCTCCCCACATGACCATCCCCCACCCCACGATGACCGGGCGTACGCGCCTAGCCGCCGCCCTCGGAGCCACCGTGCTCCTGGCCACCGGCACGGGAGCCGCAGCCATCGCAGCACCCTCGCCGGCCCCGGCAGGGACGACGCCGGTAGCAACCAAAAAGGCTCCCCCGGCGTCGGCCCCCGACTTCGGACCCAATGTGACGATCTTCGACCCGGGCATGCCCGTCAGCGAGATCCAGGCCGCGGTCGACGCCGTCAACGCCCGGCAGATCGACAACGAGATGGGCACCGAGCGTGAAGCGCTCCTCTTCCTGCCGGGCACCTACGGCACGGACGCCGAACCCCTGCAGTTCAAGGTGGGCTACTACACGGAGGTGGCCGGCCTCGGCGCCTCCCCCTCGGATGTGACCATCAACGGCAAGATCGAGGTCTACAACCGCTGCCTCGAGGACAACGGCACCAGCAACTGCATCGCGCTCAACAACTTCTGGCGCACGCTCTCCAACCTCACCCTCGAGGTCAATGGTGCAGGCCAGGACGGCTGCCGTGCGAGCGCGAACTTCTGGGCCGTGTCCCAGGCCGTCTCGCTCCGGCGCGTCAATGTCACCGGCGGCACGCTCTCGCTGATGGACTACTGCACCGCGGGCCCCCAGTTCGCCAGCGGCGGTTACCTCGCCGACTCGAAGGCCGGTGACATCATCAACGGGTCCCAGCAGCAGTGGTTCACCCGCAACGCGGAGATCGGCAGCTGGTCAAACGGCGTCTGGAACGCCGTCTTCTCGGGTACCGAGGGCGCACCCGCGGACGGTTCCTTCCCCACTCCCCCGTACACGACACTCGACCGGACCCCGGTCAGCCGCGAGAAGCCCTACCTCTTCACCGACACCTCCGGGTCCTACAGCGTGCGCGTTCCCTCCGCCCAGACCGAGTCGCGCGGCATCTCGTGGGGTGACGGCCTGACAGCCGGGCGCACCATCCCGCTGTCCGAGTTCTTCGTTGCACGACCGGGCGATTCCGTCCAGGCCATCAACAACGCGCTCGCCCGCGGCAAGCACCTCCTCCTCACCCCGGGCGTCTACGACATCGCGCAGACCATCGCGGTGAAGCGCGCCGACACGGTGGTGCTCGGCCTCGGTCACGCGACCCTGACCGCCGTGAACGGCGCCACGCCGATGCGCGTCGCGGACGTGCCCGGCGTCGTCATCGCGGGCGTCACGATCGACGGTGGCACCGTGAACTCCCCCGTCCTGCTGCAGGTGGGCACGAAGAACGGCAACAACGGGGCGAAGCACAGCGATCCCTCGAACCCGACGACGCTGAGCGACGTCTACTTCCGGATCGGCGGCCCGCACGTGGGCAAGGCCGACGTGAGCCTGGAGGTCAACAGCGACAACGTGCTGATCGACCACACCTGGGTGTGGCGTGCGGATCACGGCAACGACGGCGCGTTCGGCTGGGACATCAGCACGGGGCGCAACGGCGTGATCGTGAACGGGGACGACGTCACCGCGACGGGCCTCTTCGTGGAGCACTACCAGGAGTACAACGTGATCTGGAACGGCGAGCGGGGCCGCACGGTCTTCTTCCAGAACGAGTTGCCGTACGACCCGCCCAACCAGGCGGCGTGGCAGCACGACGGCGTCCTCGGCTGGGCCGGCTACAAGGTGGCCGACGACGTCGAGAACCACACCCTGTGGGGCGGCGGCTCGTACATCTTCACGAACGTGGACCCGAGCATCCACGCCACCCGCGGCTTCGAGGTGCCGGAGACCCCCGGTGTGGTGCTGAACCACCTCCTGACCGTGAACCTGGGTGCGGGCACGATCGACCACGTCGTGAACAACACCGGCGCCCCCGTGAGCAACGCCAATACCGGGATCCCGAGCTACGTGGTGCGGTACCCGGCTCCGTAGCGTGGACCCAGTCGTAGAGAAGAAGTAGACCAGCAGTGACGGGAAGGGTCGGAGCGAGCTCCGGCCCTTCCCGCGTTGGGTAATGGGAGATGCGCCGTCAGCCCGACTGCCGCTCCACGAGCCGCAGCCCGTCACCCGGCGGCTCGGGCTTCTCCTCGGAACCGTCGAGGTCCGCCAGGACCAGGGCCGCGAGGTAGCGGGCCTGCACCTCGATGGACTGCGCGACGGTCGTCAGCGGAGGCGCAGCGAGCGCTGCCGCAGAGACGTCGTCGACCCCCACCACCGCCACGTCGTCCGGGCAGGACAGCCCCGCGCCCCGCAGCCCCGCGAGCACGGCGAGCGCGACGTCGTCGTTGTAGGCCGCCACCCCGGTGACCCCCTGCTCCCGCCAGGCCCGGGCGGCAGTCGCCGCGGCTTGGGCGGCGAGCGCGACAGGACGGGCGACCGGCTCGGGGAGGCCGAGCTCCGCACAGGCACGCTGCACCCCGAGCAACCGGTCCCGCGCGAAGCCCTCGAGGCGGGGATCCGCGGGCCACGCGTAGCCGAGGTGCCGCGCTCCGCGCGCGGCGAGGCGCCGGGCCTGCAGGGCGCCGATGGCGAGCTGGGTCTCCGACGGGAGATCCGGGTCCCGCTGATGCTCCTCGCCGAGGGTCCCGAGCACCTGGATACCGGCCTGCCGCATCATGAGGAGGTCCTCGCCGGCGAACGGGGCGAAGCCGATCACCGCACGCGGCGTCACAGCCCGCCACAGCTCGGCGAGCGGGCGGGTCCGCCGCCCGTGATGCACGAGGACCGACAGCCCGCGGCCGGACAGCCCGTCGGCGAGTTCGTCCAGCAGGGTCTCGATGACGGGACCCACAGGCCAGTCGGGCAGGATGCACAGCACCAGGTCGCTGCGACCGGTGCGCAGGGCGCGGGCGGCAGCCGACGGCGCGTAGCCCAGCCGGGCCGCGGTCTCGCGCACACGGCGTCGGGTCTCCTCGGAGACGGTGACGCCCTCCCTGCCGGTCAGGACGTAGCTGACGGTCGTCCGCGAGACACCGCTCTCGCGGGCCACGTCAGCGCTGGTGATCCCGGCCACCGCTCCCCCTTCCGTCCCCCGACTCCTGCCTGCCAGTGTAGGCGGGGCCCGGCCCGGACCCGCCGCGGGAACGCACCGCCCGCGGCGTCGTCCCGCACCACCGGCGGACGCAGCGCGTGAGGGCGGACTGCTCGGACAGCCCCACCAGGGCGGCGACCTGCTGCAGCGGCAGGTCCGTCCGGGTGAGCAGCCGCAGCGCGGCGTCCCTGCGGGCGTCGTCGAGCAGGGATTCGAAGGACGTACCCTCGACGGCGAGCCGCCGCTGGAGGGTCCGCGCGTGCATGCCGAGGAGCCTCGCGGCGGAGTCGATGCGCGGTGGCGCCGTGCCCAGCATGCGGTCGATCGCGTTCCGGACCTGCGGCGCGACCACACGCCCCGGCTCGGGGAAGTGGCTGTGCAGGTAATCGAGGGCGATCTCCCGCAGCGTCCCGTCCACACCGGCGAGCGGGCGGTCGAGCAGGCTCCTCGGCACGCGCAGGAGCGAGGCAGGCTGACCGAACCGCACCTCCGCGCCGAAGAAGTCGACGTACCGGGCGACAGGCGCCTTCGGCAGGTGCGAGAGGTGCACGGAATGCAGGGCGTACGGCCCGTCCACCAGGAAGCGGATCATGCGGTGCGAGAAGGCGAGGATCGCGTCGATGGCCTGCCGCGGCGGCGCACCCTCGGCGGATCCGTAGCAGAGACCCACGTCGCCGGGCCGCCCCTCCGGGTCCGCGACGATGGTGAAGCGCAGCACCGGGCTGTGGAGGAACAGGAACTGCGAGGCGCACTCCAGGGCCGCGCCGACGGTCGGCGAGTTCTGGATGGCGACCGCGAGCGGGCCGAGGATGCCGATGTCCTGGTACTCCGAGATGCGCAGGCCCAGGTCCGGGCAGGGCAGGGCGCGTGCAGCCCCCTCGAGGAGCTTCGCCATGGCGATGTCGGAGACGAGGACGTCGTCGCTGTCGATCGCCTCCAGGGGCACGCGGTACTGCGCCGCGAGCACCGCGGCGTCGCCTCCGAACTGCTCGACGACGTCGCGGAAGCCGCGCATGCCGGCGGATCGGATGACAGAGCCCATGTCGTCCAAGGGTAAATAGCTGTCGCGTGAAGTCAAGTAAGCGGGTGGGTTCGCCGCGAGAATGGGAAGCATGGAATCCCGCATCGAACACCTCGACGTCGTCATCGTGGGCGCCGGTCTCTCCGGCATCGGCGCCGCCTACCGGGTCTCGACCGAGCTGCAGGGCAAGAGCTTCGCCGTCCTCGAAGCGCGCAGCGCCATCGGCGGCACCTGGGACCTCTTCCGGTACCCGGGCGTGCGCTCCGACAGTGACATGTTCACGCTCGGCTACCCGTTCCGCCCGTGGACCGAGGCGAAGGCGATCGCCGACGGCTCGTCGATTCTCAAGTACATCCGCGACACCGCGGAGGAACCCCTGATCCGGGACAGCATCCGCTTCCGCACCAAGCTGGTCAGCGCCGCCTGGTCCTCGGAGGACGCCCGGTGGACCCTCGAGCTGGACATCACGGACGACGACGGCGCCGGTTCCGTCACGGTGGAGCGCCGCCGGCTCACCTGCGGCTTCCTCTACCTCTGCAGCGGCTACTACAACTACGACCACGGGTACGAGCCGACCTTCCCCGGGCTCGACTCCTTCGAGGGCGAGGTCGTGCGGCCCCAGTTCTGGCCGGAGGACCTCGACTACACCGGCAAGCGCGTCGTCGTGATCGGCAGCGGCGCCACCGCCGTCACCCTGGTGCCGTCCATGGCGAAGGAGGCCGCGCATGTGACGATGCTGCAGCGCTCCCCCACCTACATCACGGCCGTGCCGAGCCGCGACAAGTTCTCCGACGCCGCCCGCCGCCACCTGCCCGCCGGGATCGCCCACCACGTGGCCCGTGCCAAGAACGTCCTGTTCACCCAGGCGTTCTACCAGCTGTGCCGCCGCCGCCCGGAGATCGCCAAGAAGCTCATCCGCACCCAGACCGCTCGCATCCTCGGTGACGAGAAGACGGTCGCCGAGAACTTCACGCCCGCCTACAACCCGTGGGACCAGCGCCTGTGCGTCGCGCCCAGCGCGGATCTGTTCAAGGCCATGAAGCAGGGCTCGGCGTCGGTGGTCACGGACACCATCGCCACCTTCACGCCGCACGGCATCCGTCTGGCCTCCGGGCAGGAGCTCGAGGCCGACGTCGTCGTCACCGCCACCGGGCTCTCGATGCTGCCGCTGGGAGGCGCGACCTTCACGGTCGACGGCGCCCCGGTGAACCTCGGCGACTCCTGGGTGTACCGCGGCCTGATGGTCAGCGGCGTCCCGAACCTCGCCCTCTGCGTCGGCTACACGAACGCGTCCTGGACGCTGCGGGCGGACCTCAGCTCGCGGTACGTCTGCCGCCTCATCCGGTACATGGACCGCCACGGCCACCGCTCCGGGGCACCCGCCGTCGACGGCCCCATGAAGGCGCGTCCCATCCTGGACCTGACCTCCGGCTACGTGCAGCGCGCCGTGTCGGCGTTCCCCAAGCAGGGCGACCGGCAGCCGTGGACCATGCGGCAGAACTACCTGCTCGACGCCCCCACCGCGCTGCACGGCAACCTGGCGAAGAACGTGGTCTTCGACGCGCCCGCACCGCCTGCCCCAACGGCACCCGACCTCCAGGAGATCCACGCGTGAGCATCCAACCCTTCCAGTTCACCGGTTCCATCGCCGTCGTCACCGGCGCCGCCGGGGGCATGGGCGAGCACCTCGCCCGCGGCCTCGCCGAGCGCGGCAGCACCCTGCTGCTCGTGGACCGTGACGCGGACCGGCTCGACGCCGTCGCCGCGTCGATCCGCGCCACCTATCCGGGCGGCAGCGTCACGACCTTCACCGCAGACCTCGCCGATCGCGACGCCGTCGAGCGTCTGGCGACCGACCTGCTCGCCGCGACCGACCGCGTGGACCTGCTCATCAACAACGCCGGCGTGGCGCTCGCGGGCCGCTTCGACCAGATCAGCATGGACGACTTCGACTGGGTCATGGCCATCAACTTCACCGCCCCCGTGCTGCTCACGCACCGGCTGCTGCCGCGGATCGCGCCCGGCGGGCACATCATGAACGTCTCGAGCCTGTTCGGCCTCGTGGGACCCAAGGGCCAGACCGCCTATTCCGCCAGCAAGTTCGCGCTGCGCGGGTTCACCGAAGCCCTCCGCAACGAACTGCTGCCCCGCGGGATCGGCACCACTACGGTGCACCCCGGCGGCATCAGGACGAACATCGCCCTCAACGCGCGGATCGGCGGGAACCTGAGCGACCGCGACGTCAAGCACGCGAAGGAGGACTTCAACAAACTCCTCACCTTCCCCGCGGACCGTGCCGCCGAACTCATGCTCGAGGCCGTCAAGGCCCGCAAGGCCCGTCTCCTGATCGGGCTCAGCGCGAAACTGCCCGACGTCGTCGCCCGCGTGGCGCCCATGTCCTTCGGGACCCTCGAGCGGCGCGGCACGAGTCTCGCCCGCCTTGCGGGAAAGGTGCGCCGGTGAGCGGCGTCCGGGCGGGCGTCGGACAGCCGACCGGGGTCCCGACACAGGGGGGCGCCACACCAGCGACCTCCGCACCCGGGGTCTCCACACCAGCGACCTCCGCACCCGGGGTCGACGACGGCTACCTGCGGGTGGACGGCGTCCGCGTCCGCTATCGCGACGCAGGGGCTCGGGAGAAGCCGCCCGTCCTGCTGCTGCACGGGATCGGCCGCAGCCTCGAGGACTGGGAGGGGCTCTACGGGCGCCTCGCCCCTGACCACCGGGTGATCAGCGTGGACCTGCCCGGCTTCGGCCTGTCCGAGCGCACGGCGGGCCGGTACTCGATGGAGTCGATCGCCCGCTTCGTGATCGCCGCGCTCGACACCCTCGGGGAACACCGGCCGCTGCACGTGGTTGGCAACTCGCTCGGTGGTGCCATCGCCATGAAGATCAGCGCCCTCGAGCCGCAGCGCGTGCGGAGCCTGGTGCTCGTGAACAGTGCCGGTTTCGGCAAGGAGGTGACGATCGCGCTGCGCCTGCTCGCCGTCCGTCCGCTCGGCCGGCGGCTCATGAGGGACAAGTCCCGCAAGGCCGCCTATCGGACGGAGCGGGCCCTGTTCTACGACAAGCGGTTCGTCACGGAGGAGCGTCTCGACCACGCGCAGGAGGTGGGCCGGAACCCGGTGTACGACTACGTCCTGCTCGCCGTCGCGCGCCACCTCGGCACCGTCCGCGGCGTACGTCGCCGCTGGCGGACGGAGCTGCTCCGCACGGTCGCGGCGCAGCACAAGCCCACCCTCGTGGTGTGGGGCGACGAGGACCGCATCCTGCCGGCGTCGCACCTCGAACATGCCCGGACCGTGTTCCCGCACGCCGAGGTGCACCTGTTCGAGAAGTGCGGTCACATGCCGCAGATCGAGCGGGAGGACGAGTTCGACGCCCTCGTCCGGCGATTCGTGAGCGGGGTCGAGGCGCAGGGATAACCCGGTTCCGCCGCGGGGACCGCGCGTCCCGTCGCATCGTCGGATCTGCCCACCGGGCATCGCCACACGGTGGGTATGGTCTTTCATGCCCACCGGGCGGCCTCACGTGGTGGGCACATTCGTTCCTGACCGTGTGGCCTCACGTGGTCGGCACATTCGTTCCTGACCGTGGGGCCTCACGTGGTCGGCACATTCGTTCATGCCCACCTGGCAGCCTCACGTGGTGGGCGCATTCGTTCATGACTGCCGGGCGTCGCCCTCTTCTCGAGGCGTGGACTGCATGGTGGAATGACCCATGCCGCGCATCATCTTCTACACCGCCACGACCCTCAATGGCTTCATCGCAGACGAGCACGACTCGCTGGAGTGGCTCTTCGCCGTCGAGCCCCCTCCCCCCGAGCACTACGAGCGCTTCCTCGACGGTGTGGGCGTGCTGGTGGAGGGCTCGACGACGTACGAGTGGGTGCTGGCCTTCGAACGGCTGCTGGAGGAGCCGGCCAAGTGGGGTGCGCTCTACGGCGACCGTCCCACCTTCGTCTTCACCAGCCGAGGACTACCGATCCCGGAGGGCGCGGACGTGCGGCTCGTGTCCGGGGATGTCCGGGCCGTGGTCGGGCAGGTGCGCGACGCCGCTGGGACGCGGGACATCTGGGTGGTCGGCGGCGGCGACCTGGCGGGGCAGTTCCTCGCGGCGGGCCTGCTCGACGAGATCCGGATCGCCGTCGCGCCCGTCGCACTGACGGGTGGAGCACCGCTGCTGCCCCTGCGGGTCGAATCGGACCGGCTGACGCTGAGGTCCGTCGAGCAGCAGGGGCAGTTCGCCGTCCTGACCTACGACGTCGCGGCAGGAGACCGCTAGGCCACCGTGTCTCAGCGGCGGTTGCGGCGAGCTGCGGCCCTGAGCTGGATGATGCGGACCGCGCCGATGAGCGCCACGACGGCGCCGCCGCCGACAGCCGCGATGAGCAGCGCGAGCCCGAGCGCAATGGTCCCCTCGAGGCCGAAGAACGTCACGAGGACCGGGGCGTCGTTCTGCAGGAAGAACTCGATCAGGAGAAGCAGGAGCACCAGGGCGGCGATGACCGCCGTCCAGATGGCACCCGCCCGCGTGTGGGACTCGCCCTTGCCCGCCGGCGCCGTCGTGCCGTGATGCGGCTGGGGCGTATCGCCTGAGGTCATGGTGGATCCCTTCCGTCGGAGGGCAGGCCGAGAGCCCTGCCCGAAGACTCCAGCCTACTACTAAGCATGCTTACTTGTAGGCCGGTGCCATCCGGGAGGGACCACGATCAGGAGGACCCCATCACCCCCGGTCGGCACCCGGCACGTAGGCCTCCTGCCAGCGCTCGAGCTCCTCGAGGAACTGCGTCCGGGCCGGCTCCGGCGAGAGCGCGAGGTCGTGGATACCGCCCTCGATGCGCACGAGGGTGACGAGCCTGCCGAGCTTCGGCGCGCGGCCCGCGATGTGCGCGACGTCGAGCACCACGTCGGTGGACGAGATGCGCGCGGGCTCCTTCACGGGATTCGAGGTGGCGTCCGAGCATGCGACGAGCACGGGGCAGTCGATCGCGAGGCCGCGGTTCAGTTCGGCGTGCCCGCGGCGGATGGCGCGCAGCCAGCCGGCGACGACGGGGAACCCGCCGTGGGGCTTCCACGCCAGGTCGTAGTGCCATTCGCCTCCCGACTCCCGGTGCAGATACCGGCCGTACGCGGATCCGAGTTTCCCGACGACGACCCTCGGCCTGAGCGTCCCGAGGCGGTGCACCGCCGCGGTGCCGAGGGTTCGCTGGAACAGGCTCGCATTGAGGTCGAACCAGGGACTGTTCAGGACGAGGCCGTCCACGATCCCCTGCCCCCGACGGCGGTGCGCCCACAGGGACGTGACCAGGCCGCCCGTCGAATGGCCCATGACCACGAGCACGTCGTGGCCCTCCTCCTCGCGGATGATGCGCGCGGCCTCGTCGAGCTCCTCGTCGTACGCCTCGAGCGACGTGATGTAGTTCGGCGTCTGGTGCTCCCGGACGGACCGCCCGTACTTCCGGAGGTCCAGCGCGTAGAAATCGTAGCCGGCCGCCAGCCAGGTGTCGGCGAGGTGGGTCTGGAAGAAGTAGTCCACGAAGCCGTGCACGTAGAGGACGGCGCGGCGCGAGCCACCGGGGAGGGCTCGGCGCACGAGCGTCGCGACGACGTCGCCTTCCTCGTCGGGACGCAGGGAGAGCGTCCGCACCTCGTAGTCCGCCCCCAGGATGTCCTCGCGGTAGGCGTCCTGCTGTTCTGTATTTGTTGTCATCATGATCCTCGTCGATCTGGTCCTGCCGGACGGCCGCCGGCGCTGCACGGACGGTCCGCCGCGCACCGTTCACCCGGGGCAATACCGCCGTCACCAGTGTGTCACCCGTCACCGATACGCTGTCGCCACCGCACCACGAACAGGAGCTGATTCCACGTGTCACAAGCTTTCACCAAGGGGCATCGCCGCGTCGCAGCGGCCGTCGCCGTCGGCTGCGTCGCAGCACTCGGACTCGCGCCCGCAGCATCCGCCGCACCCGGCGGGGCCAAGGGTCCCAGGGACGCCACGGCCACCATCACGGTCATGGGCACCAGCGACCTCCACGGCTATATCGAGAACTGGGACTACTTCACCGACACCGAGTACGACGACGCCGCGCACAACGACGTCGGACTCGCCAAGGTCTCGGGGCTGATCAACCAGGTCCGCGCCGATCGAGGCGAGGAGTCGACCCTCCTCATCGACGCCGGCGACACCATCCAGGGCACGTCGCTGACGGACTACTTCGCCAATGTGGAGCCCGTGACCGAGACCGGCGAGACCCACCCGATGGCCGCCGCGATGAACGCCATGGACTACGACGCCGCCGCCCTCGGCAATCACGAGTTCAACTACGGCCTGCCGCTGCTGCGCACGTACGAGGATCAGCTGGACTTCCCCCTCCTCGGGGCCAACGTCCAGGACTGGGACACCGGCGCGGCCGCGTTCACGCCGTACGTCATCAAGACCGTCAGGCTCAAGGGCCAGAAGCCCATCAGGGTCGGTATCCTCGGGCTCACCAACCCGGGTGCCGCCATCTGGGACAAGAACAACGTGCAGGGCGAGCTGCGCTTCTCCGGCATTGTCGAGCAGGCACAGAAGTACGTCTCCGAGATGAAGGCGGCCGGCGCGGACGTCGTCGTCGTCAGCTCGCACTCCGGCACGTCGGGTACCTCGTCCTACGGTGGCGACCTGCCCGTCGAGAACGCGTCGACGCAGCTGGCCGAGGAGGTCCCCGGCATCGACGCCGTCCTGGTCGGCCACGCGCACCAGGAGATCCCGGAGCGGTTCGTCACCAACCGGCAGACCGGCGAGCAGGTACTGCTGACCGAACCGAAGAACTGGGGCATGCGGCTCTCGGTCATGGATTTCGAACTGACGAAGGTGCGCGGACAGTGGGATGTCACGTCCGCGAGCTCCGAACTGCTGAACGCCGCCACCGTCCCTGCTGATCCGTCGGTGTCCTCGATCGTGGCCGAGCAGCACCAGCGCGTCATCGACTATGTGAACACCGCCATCGGCACCGCGACGCGGACCATGTCCGCAGCGGACTCGCGCTTCCGCGACACCGCTGTCATGGACTTCGTGAACACCGTCCAGGCCGACGCGGTGGACAGGGCACTGGACGGCACGCCGAACGCCGATCTCCCGGTCCTCTCGATCGTGGCGCCCTTCAACCGTGCCGCCGTGATCCCCGAGGGTCCCGTCACCATCCGCGACATGGCGGGCCTCTATGTCTTCCCGAACACCCTCTTCGGGGTCGAGATGACGGGCGCCCAGGTCAAGGACTACCTCGAGTACTCGGCGAAGTACTTCAACCAGACCGCTCCCGGTGCCCCCGTGGACCCGGCGACGCTGACCAACGCGGCGGGCACGCCGGATTACAACTACGACATGATGTCCGGGGTCTCCTACGACATCGACATCAGCAAGCCCGTGGGCCAGCGCATCGTGGGCCTGAGCTACAACGGGGCGCCGATCGATCCGACGCAGCGCTTCGCCGTGGCCACGAACAACTACCGGCAGTCCGGCGGCGGCAACTTCCCGCACATCGCCACCGCTCCGGTGCTCGTGAACCAGACCACGGAGATCCGGCAACTGCTGATCGACTACCTGATCGCGGAGGGCACGATCGACCCGGCCGCCTTCTTCGTGGAGAACTGGAAGCTCACCCGCAACGGTGAGCCCGTCTTCGAGTAGCACCGGACTCCCCGGCCTCTACGGCCTCTTCAGGAGCAGGACGCGGGCCTCCGGGTCCGCGTCCTGCTGCCGTTCGGCCTAGATTGGGAGCATGATCATCGATAGGACCATGGACGGGGCACGGGGAAGAACGGGCGGCGGCGACGGCGGCACCGGCGGCACCAGCACCGCTGACGGCACCACTGACGGCAGCGGCAGCACCATCGACATCACGGTGGCGGCCCCGGCCGACGCCGCGCAGCTCGCCGCCGTCGCGGCCGTCACCTTCCCCCTGGCCTGCCCTGCCGATTCACTCCCCGAGGACATCGCCCGGCACATCGAGACCCAGCTCTCGGCGGAACGCTTCACCGGATACATCGAATCCGCCCGGCACACGATCCTCTGCCTCCGCGAGGGCGAGCGCATCGGCGGCTGGAGCATGGTGGCGCTGGATCAGCCCACCGATGAGGACGTCCTCGGTGCGCTCTCGATCTCACCCACCGTCGAACTCAGCAAGTTCTACGTCCACCCCGACCACCACGGTCGCGGTGCGGCCGCGGCCCTGATGCAGCGCACGCTGGAACTCGCCGCCGGGTCCGGGCTGCCGGGAGTGTGGCTCGGCGTGAATCAGGAGAATGCGCGGGCACTCAGGTTCTACTCGAAGCACGGTTTCCGGCGCGTCGGGACCAAGCGCTTCCGGCTGGGCGACCGCTTCGAGGACGACTTCATCCTGGAACAGGCGCTCCCCGGTGGTGCGGCGGGCGCCTGAGGAGCGTGGAAGGGATGACGCGATCGTCCCGGCGGGCATCTGTCACCCCGATCCGGCCCGGGACGTCGTGGAGGATCCGACCGTCCTCCGGAGGACAGCCTCGATCATCTCGAAATCGATCCGCACGTGCTGCCGGGCTACCCGGTCGGCGGCGTCGGAGTCTCCCGAACAGATGGCAGCCACGAGGTGTTCATGGTCCGTCAGCGCCCGCGCCTCCATGGCTTCGACGCCTTCGATCGGACCCCACGGGTGCGACGGCGCGGCAAGGTTGAGCCGCGCCTCGACCTCCGCCAGGAGAGCCGTGAGGACGGTGTTGTGCGCTGCTGCGCAGATGGCTGCATGGAGGGCGGCATCGGCGGCCTGGGACGCGTTGCCGGAGGCCGCCATCCGGAACCCGTCGAGACGGGCACCGAGCACGACGACGTCGTCGTCCGTCCTGTTCTCTGCGGCCGAGCGGGTCACCGCACCGTGGAGGAGGCACAGCGTCTCCCGCAGGTCACGCATGGATGCCCACCGCCTGCCGAGCGACCGCTGAACCGCCTGCTCCGAGGACCTCTCCCACTGCCGCGTGACGAAGGACCCGCCATGCCGGCCGCGCCGCGTCTCGAGGAGCCCCAGGGATGCCAGCCGCGCGATCGCCTCACGGACGGCCATCCTTCCCACCCCGAGGGACCATGCGAGCTCCCGCTCGGGAGGTAGACGGGATCCCGGCAGGTACTCCCCCACCGCGATGGCCGTGATGAGCCGGTCGGCGATCTCATTCGCGCGGGTCGGTGCGGGCAGGGGTGCCGAGAGAAGACCCTCACACGTCGGGGCCGCGCCCTCTGGCCCACCCGTCGCGGTCATCCACCCAGCCTAGAGGAGGTTCTATCTCCCCGAAAGAAAAGGTCTTTTCATCAGACCATTTATGCGCGAAGATACTGCTCAGACCGAACGGGCCTGCCCTCGGCCCCGTGGTCCTGATCTTCCTTCCGGCGCGTCATCCCCCACGGAGTATCCGCGCGCCTCCCGCTGAATGAAAGGCACATCGTGGCCACACGCCATTCCGACGAGCTGAGCGCGCAGCAGCAGCTCGAATCGTTCGGCTACAAGCAGGAACTCAAACGGTCCGTCTCCACGACCGACCTGCTCATCTACGGGTTGATCTTCATGGTGCCCATCGCCCCGTGGGCGATCTTCGGCACCGTCTACAACGCCGCCGACGGCATGGTCCCCCTCGTCTATCTCATCGGGCTGGTGGCGATGATCTTCACCGCACTGTCCTACTCCCAGATGGCGAAATCGATTCCCCTCGCCGGTTCCGTGTTCTCCTACGTCGGTCGCGGAATTCACCCCACGGTCGGCTTCTTCGCGGGTTGGGCCATCCTCCTCGACTACCTCCTCGTCCCGACGCTCCTCTATGTCTTCGCCGCCGAGTCGATGATCGGTATCTTCCCCGGGTCGGCGCGCTGGGTGTGGGCGTTGATCTTCGTCGCGATCAATACCGCCGTCAACCTGCTGGGTGTGAGCTCGCTGAAGCTCATGAACCGCATCTTCCTTGTCATGGAACTGGTCTTCGTGGTGGTGTTCATCATCATCGCCGTGACCGCGCTGAACGGCGGGACGATCCCCGGCGCCGAGTTCTCCTCCGCCCCGGTCTGGGACGCGAGCAAGGTGAGCGGACCGCTGCTCGCCTCCGCGTTGTCCATCGCGGTTCTCAGCTTCCTGGGCTTCGACGGGATCTCGACGATGGCCGAGGAGTCCACGGGCAAGCGCAATGCCGCCGGCAAGGCCATGATCATCGCCCTCTTCATCGCCGCCTTCTGCTTCGTCACCCAGACGTGGCTGGCCAGCCTGCTCGCAGCGGATCAGGGCCCCTTCTCCGACGAGGCTGCAGGCAACGCGTTCTTCGACCTCGTCGAAGCGGCCTCGAACAGCACCTGGGCCACCGCCTTCTTCGTGGTGAACGTTCTCGCACTGGGCATCGCGAACGCAATGGCCGCCCAGGCGGCGACCTCCCGTCTGCTCTACTCGATGAGCCGGGAAGGGCAGCTGCCGAAGTTCCTGAGTTCCATCAACTCCCGCAAGGTCCCGCAGTACGCGATCATCACGGTGTCCGTCATCTCGGCCGTGCTCGTGCTGTTCTTCGTCGGCCAGATCGACGTCATCGCGGCTCTCGTCAATTTCGGCGCACTGTTCGGGTTCCTCCTGCTGCACATCTCGGTGGTGGTGCACTACCTGGTGCGGAAGAGGTCCACCAACTACCTGCTCCACCTGGTGATCCCCGTGATCGGTTTCATGATCATCGGATACGTCCTGCTCAATGCCGCAGTCGAGGCCAAGATCGGCGGCATCGTCTGGCTCATCATCGGCGCCGGCGTCTTCGCCTACTACCGGAAGACCGGACGCACCACCGACGTGTCGGGGCTGGCCTCCGGCCCCACTGACCAGGACCCCCAGCCGGTCACCACCGGCGAACGTGAAGGACTCCGACCATGACCAGCACTGCAGCTTCCGCGGCACCCCTGACCGACGGACTCGACCACTTCCTCGACAAGTCCCACGGCAAGCCGGGCTTCACCGCCGACGTCGAACCCGCCCTGCGCGTCAGCCCCGGCACCGGGGCGCGCATCGGCTTCGAGACGAACGACGAGGTGTACGCGCAACTCCACGAGCACAAGGACATGGCCAAGCTGACGGCCCAGCTCAATCCTGTCACCGGGCCCCTGTACGTGGAGGGCGCCCAGCCCGGCGACGCGCTGGCCGTCACCATCCACGAGATCCGGCTGAAGGATCACGGCTGGTCCGTCAGCCTGCCGGGCGTGGGCGCGCTGAGGGAGCGGATGGGCTCGGACATGTTCACGCGACAGGTCCCGATCGATGAGGACGGCGTGCACGTGACGGATCGCCATGCCCTTGCACCCGCCCCCATGATCGGGTGCATCGGGACGGCACCGGCGCAGGGCTCGCACTCGACGGTCATGCCGTCCTATGCCCAGGGCGGGAACATGGACCTCACCGAGTGCCGGCCCGGGACCACTGTGTACCTGCCGGTGATGACGGAGGGCGCATACCTGTCCATCGGCGACATCCACGCCATCATGGCCGAAGGCGAGTCCTCCTTCGTGGCGATCGAGGCCGAGGGGGTCGCGATTATCAGCGTGGACCTCGTGAAGGGCCTCGCCCTCCGCGCACCCCGGGTGGAGACCGAGACGGAATGGATCTTCGTGGGCCTGGGCGATCCGGTACAGGACTCGATCCAGCGCGGCTACGAGGATGCTTTCGACTTCCTCGTGGACACCCACGGATTCACCACCGGAGATGCGTACGCCCTGCTCAGCGCGACGGGGCATTCGCGGCTGGGCGGACCCACCGGCAGCACCGCTCCCGATCCGCTGCACCCGATGGCCCCTGTGGGCGCCGTGACCACCCACCGCCTGCCGAAGAGCATCCTCATCCCGTAGGTCGCCTGACGGATCGAGGACCGCACCCGTCCCATCGGGTGCGGTCCTCGGTCTTCCGGCTCGGAGGCGAGATCACCGGCCGGCCCATGGACGCGGCGGAACGCCCGTGCTACGCGACGGTGAGCTCGCCCATCTGGCCCCAACCTTCGGCGCCGATCCGCTCACTGATGATCTCCGGCGTCTTCACGAGTGCCTGCGGCATGTCCTGCATCGCCTGGGAGAAATGGTCGCTGTTCACGTGCGCCTCCGCGGCGTCGTCCTGGAACGCCTCGACGAGCACGAACTGATGGGGGTCTTCGACGCTGCGGGACCAGTCGAACCAGAGGTTGCCCGGCTCCTGGCGCGTCGCCTCCGTGAAGTCCCGCGTCAGGTCGATCCAGCGGTCGCTCCACTCGGGCTTCACGGTGAACTTGACGACGATGAAGATCATGGGATGGTGCCTTCCTGATGGATGCTCGGTACCCCTCCAACCTATAAGGTCCTCTCCCGGGCCGCATGCCATCCGGCCTCGTGTGCAGGGAGGGTTGTCAGATCGCGAGGCTCGGGTGCAGCTTCTCCATCGACCATGAGCGGCCCCGGTGGGACGCGAAGACCGACAGCGCCGCTGCCAGCGCGAAGAAGACCAGCAGCTGGGCGGCCGCGAGCCAGACGACGCCGAGATCCCCGCCCGCGATCAGGTGCCGCAGCCCGGTCACGGCGTGGGTCATCGGCAGGAGCGGGCTGAGGAACCGGAAGAACCCCGGCTCGGTCGCCACGGGATAGGTCCCGCCCGCTGTCGTGAGCTGCAGCATGAGGAGCACCAGCGCCACGAGCCTGCCGACACCGCCGAGCAGCGCGACGAGCGCCTGGTGGATGGCCGTGAAGACCAGCGCTGTGAGGATCGTGAAGGCCAGCAGTCCCAGGGGGTGGGGTGTGGTCAGGCCGACGCCGGCCATCAGGATCCCCAGCAGGACCAGCGCCTGGAGGACCGCCAGAAGGGCACCCTGCAGATACCCGGCCGCGGAGACGCGCCACGACGCCGCCGTGGAGGCCAGGGCCCGCGGTGAGACGGCCCGCAGGACGATGTACGTCACCATGCCGCCCACCCACAGGGCCAGGGGGATGAAGTAGGGCGCCATACCCTCCCCGTACGCATCCACCGCGTTGGCGTGCGTCCGCCCGATCGCCACCGGCGAGGACGCGACGTCGCTCAGTTCGGCGCGTTGCCCCTCGGTGTAGTCGGGCACCTGCTGCGCACCCTGGTCCAGCTGCTGCGCGAGGTCCTGCGATCCGCTGGAGAGTTCGCTGAGCCCGCCCTCGAGCGAGGTGGCGCCGTCGTAGGCCTGGCTGGAGCCGTCCGAGAGCGACGCCGCTCCCCCGGAGACCTCCGCCGCTCCCGTACTGAGCGTGGCTGCTCCGGTGGCGAGCTGCGCGGCGCCGCCGGAGGCGGACACGAGCCCGTCGCGGAGGGCCGGGGTGTTCGCGGCGAGGGTTGCCGTCCCGTCCTGGAGGCCGACCAGCCCGCCGGTGAGATCGGCGGCACCCTGCGACACCGTCCCCGCACCGGAAGCCGCTCCCCCGGCGCCCGTGGCGAGATCGGCAGCACCGGCCGCGACCAGGCCTGCACCGTCGGCCGCACCGGTGGCGCCGGTCGAGGCCGTGCGGGCACCGGCGGCGAGGTCGGCGGCGGACGCAGCGAGCGTCCCGGCTCCGGTCGTGACCTTCTCGCTGCCGGTGGCCGCCGCGTCCGCGCCGGCGCCGAGCTGCTGCAGCGCGGCGAGCCGCTCGGCATCGGAGAGTGCGGCGTAGCTCGCGGTGAGCTGTGCGATCCCGTCGGCGACGGCACGCGACCCGCCCGCTGCCGGCCCGGCGCCGGCCTCGAGGTCGGTGGCGCCCGCGGAGAGGGCGTCCGCTCCGTCGCCCACCTGCGCGACGCCGTCGGCGACCCGGCGGGTGCCGTCCGCCAGGGTCGCGGCGGAGGTGGAGAGCCGACCTGCGCCGTCGGCGACGGCCTGCGTCCCGGCGGCGAGCTGCGCGGCACCGTCCCGCAGGGTCGTGCCGCCCGTGGCGGCCGCGGCGGCGCCGTCCGCGAGCTGCTGTGACTGCGGGACCAGGTCCACCGTCGCGGCGTCGAGGCGCCCCAGTCCGGCGGCGAGGTCGTCCGCCCCGGCCGAGAGGTCGGCGGCGCCCCCGGCCACCCGGGTGGTGCCGGAGGACAGCCTGGTGCTGCCGTCGACGAGGCTGCCGAGTCCGACGACGAGCGAGGCACTCCCCTCGTCCGCGCTGCGGGCGCCGTCGGCGATCGTCCCGGCCCCTGCGCCCGCCTCGGCGAGCTTGCCGTGGAGGGAGGAGAACCCGAGGTAGATGCTGTCGAGGTAGTCCGCCGTGGCGCCGGACCCCACCTGGCGCTGCAGGCTCGCGGCCACGGTGTTGCCGACCTGGCCCACGATGTAGCTGTCGGCGTCGTTGGTGGTGATGTCGAGCATCGCCTGCGCGGGCTCGTCGCCGCCGACGGAGGCGAGGGTCGAGGAGAACTCCGCGGGGATGTCCAGCGACGCGGCATACGTGCCGTCGTCGAGCCCCCTGCGGGCGTCCTCGCTGCTCACCTCCACCCAGGTGAACCCGGCGTCCTCGGAGGAGGTGAGGGTGTCCGCCAGATCGGCGCCGGCGGAGACGGTGCTCTCGGAGCCGTCGGGGGCCGCGGCGGTGGCGGGCTCGTCCTCGTTGACGACGGCGGCCGTGAGATGGTCGAGACTCCCGGTCGGGTCCCAGTTGGCAGCGAGGTAGAGCCCCCCGTACAACGCGGGGATGATCGCGATGATCAGCAGGGCGGCCCTGGATTTCAGGGTGATGCGGAAGCGGGAGAGTTCCGTGCGGAGCAGGGAGAACACGGGGTTACCTGATTTCGGAGGCGGAAGCGGAAGCGGAGGCGGAAGCGGAAGCGGAAGCGGAAGCGGAAGCGGAGGCGGAAGGCTCGGGGGGTGCTGCGGGAACCGGGTCGACGCCGAGCGCGTGCACGACGACGGGTCGCAGTGGCAGCGCGCTGATCCGGGGCCCGGCGTGGCGGAGGCCGTCGAGCTCGCGGGAGTCCTGGCAGGTGGCGACGACGGTCAGCGGGGCGGAGTCGTCGCGGCGCGTCCGCTCGACGGTGAGGAGCGCTGCCCAGGCCGCACGGCGTTCGTCGGCGGTGCGGAGCCTGTCGACGTCGTCGACCACGAGGACGTCGGGGCCCGGGATGAGTGCGAGGACGACACCGAGCGTGAAGCGCGCCACCGGTGAGGCGTCCCGCACGAGTTCGCTGCGGTGGAGCCGGGCCTGCGCCAGCGCAGCCGCCGCGGGGTCGTCACCGAAAGCGTCCTCGAGGGCTCCGAGCAGGTTGTTCGCGGTGGTGATGATGCCGTCCACCTGTTCACGGGAGGCGGCCGGCCTCCACCAGGACCCCGCCAGCTTCAGCGCATCGGCCACGTGGTGCCGGACGGTGAGCGTCTCGTCGAGCGGCACCACGGTGTCGTTCCCGGTGAAGCCGACGCGACGGCGCACCGCGCCGGCGTGCCGCGGCAGCGCGTGGCCTAGGACGGACGCCTGACCGGACGTCACGACGAGCCGACCGGCGAGCGCCAGGGCGAGGGCACTCTTGCCGGCCCCGGAGGGTCCGGCGAGGACGGCCAGCGATCCGGCGGGGACCTCGACGGTGACACCCTCGAAGATCATCCGCTTCCCGGCGCGGAGGGTGAGGTCCTCGACGGAGAGGGCCGGTGCGGGGACGGCGGGGAGGGGCTGCGATGCGGGCGGGGTGCTGGTCATGAGTCCTTCGATTTCAATACTTTGAGTATTCAGTACCAATGGTATCGTGATTGCAGGAGGACGGATGACGATCATGGACACGGACAGCAGGGGCGCGGCGGGCGGGCCCCGACGCCGCCCACGCCGGGAGGACGTACGCGCGGGACTGCTCGCAGCGGCCCTCGAGGTCTTCGAGGAGATCGGCTACGTCGCCGCCCGCCTCGACACGATCGCGCAGCGTGCCGGCTACACGAAGGGCGCGGTCTACTCCAACTTCGGCTCGAAACAGGAGCTCTTCGCGACGCTCCTGGGCGAGCGCCTGGCCGATACCGCCGCCGACGTCCTCAGCCGGGTGGACCATCTGACCTCGCTGGAGGAGACGGTGCTGCACGCCGCCCGCCACCTCGCCCGCGGCGTGGTGCGCGAACAGCGCTGGCACGCGCTCGTCGTCGAGTTCGCCCTGCAGGCCGGGCGTGACCCCGACGTCGGGCAGGTCTTCCGCGAGCACCGCCGCACCCGCCGCGCACTCCTCGCCTCGACGCTGGCCGAGCGGGCCGCCGCCTTCGGCGCGCCGTCGGATCCGGCGCACTACACCGTCTTCGCGACCATCCTGCTGGCCACGGTGAACGGCATGGCCGTCGAATGCGCGGCCGACCCCGAGGCCATCACCGAGGAGCAGGTCACCGAGAGCATCGCGGCGGTGCTGCATGCAGCCCTCGCCCCCTGACGGCCGACTGCTCAGACCCCGGCAACGTCACCGCCGGCATCACCGTCGGAACCGGCCCACCGGTGCAGGACGATCGCGGGGAGACGCATGAGCTGGGAGCCGGTCCTCGAGATCGTCGTCGCGGTCCTGGCCACCTACGGTGTCCTCCTCGCCTGCCTCGCCATCTATGCGCGCCGGCATCCCGACGTGATCTCGCTGCGGGACGCGCTGCGCCTGGGCCCGGACCTCCTCGGGCTCATCCGCCGCCTCGCCGCGGACCGCTCGGTCCCGATGCGGGCGCGCATCCTGCTCGGCCTGCTCGCGGTCTACCTCGTGGTGCCGATCGACCTGGTACCGGACTTCCTGCCCGTGATCGGCTACGCGGACGACGTCGTCGTGATCGCCGTCACCCTGCGGGCGGTGGTGCGGGCCGCCGGTCCGGAGGCCCTGGTCCGCCACTGGAAGGGGTCCGACGCCGGCCTGCGTGCCGTCCGCGCGCTGGCGGGGGTGCGCGGACCCGGAGCCGACGGTACGGACGGAGCCGACACCGACGACGGCGACGACGGGGCTGACGGGGCGGGCCGCAACACGGCGTAACGCAAAGGCAGGGACGGTTTTTCAACGGGCGTAGTCTCCTGCGCATGCAGCAGTCCGCGGGATCGATCCCCACCCTTGACCTCAGCACCGCCCGTTCTGCCGATGGATCCTTCACCCCCGGCTTCATCGAGGAACTGCGCGACGCCGCCCACACCGTCGGCTTCTTCCACATCGTCAACTACGGCGCCACCCCCACGCAGGTGGATGATCTCTTCGAGGTGACCCGCAGCTTCTTCGAGCTCCCGCTGGAGGAGCGCCTCCGGATCCACAACCGCTCGTCGCCGCATTTCCGCGGCTACGCCGGCCTCGGGACCGAGATCACCCGCGGCCGTCCCGACGCCCGCGAGCAGATCGACTTCTCCCCCGAGCGGGAGCCCCTGGCTGACTACCCCGCCGACGAGCCGTACTGGCTCCTGCAGGGCCCGAACCTCTGGCCCCGCACCGCGCTGCCCGACCTCGAGGAGAAGGCCATGGCGTGGGCGGCCCTGATGGCGCACGTCGGCGCCGAACTCCTGTCGGCGATCGCCGTCGCCCTCCACCTCCCCGAGGACTACTTCACCGAACCCTTCGAGGGCACTCCGGCCTGGATGGCCAAGCTCGTGCACTACGTGGGCGGGGTCGTCGAGGGAGCCGGCTCGCAGGGCGTGGGAGCCCACGCCGACTACGGCTTCGTGACCCTCCTGCTGCAGGACCAGGTGGGCGGCCTCGAGGTCCTCCCCCATGGCGCCGACGAGTGGGTCCCGGTCACGCCGATCCCGGGGGCTCTCGTGGTGAACCTCGGCGAGATGCTCGAGGTGGCCACCGAGGGCTACCTCGCGGCCACCATCCACCGCGTCACCGCCCCCGCACCGGGCGTGGACCGCTACGCCGTCCCGTTCTTCTGGTCCCCGCGCCTCGACGCCGTGATCGACCCGGTCCCCCTGACCGACGACCTGCGGGCCACCGCCCGCGGCATCTCGGACGACCCCGAGAACCCGATGCTGTCCTCCTACGGCTCCAACGTGCTGAAGGGGCGGGTGCGCGCGCACCCGGATGTCACCGAACTCCACCACCCCGAACTGGCGCGGAAGTAGCTCCTCCGGGAAGCCGTCCCGCCCACACGACGACGGCGGCACCCACCCGGGTGCCGCCGTCGTCGTCCAGGAACCTGCCGGGAAAGGGCTCAGGCCTCGCCCATCATGAGGCCCTCGATGGAGTGCTTCTGCGTGATCGGCACCAGGGTGTCCACCACGGGGCAGGCCACGTGGCGGCGGACCCGCTCGGGCAGGGCGTCGAAGAAGGGCTTCGTCACGGCCATGGCGTGGTGTTCGGCGTTGCCCGCGCCGGGGGCGTCCACCCCGAGCACCAGGACCGGCCGGGACTTCTCCGACTCGTTCTTCGTGCCGCGGTGGATCGTCAGTGCGGACCGGGCGGAGATGTCACCCATCGTCGGGTATTTGCGCTCCGCGAGGCCCTCGTACCGCCCGTACGCCGACTTCGGCGGGAACATCCCGTGGTCGAAGCCTTCCGGCAGGTCGAACTGCGTGCCGGGGGCGACCTCGAAGGGACCCATGTCCTCCTCGGTGTCGACGCCCGTCAGATTGAACGCCAGCGACGTCAGCCGCCCGTCGTTGCGGGTCTCCTCCGGCATCGGGAAATCGCGGTGCCACGGCTGGTTGACGGCGCCGGGGCCCGGGACGTCGAAGCCGAGCTCTACGATCTCGTAGTCGGGGCCCAGGACGGACTCGCACACCATGCGCACCCACGGGTGGTCCACGAGATCGACCCAGCCCCGCATCTGTTCGGGGTGGATCTCGACGTAGTACCGCTTCGGTCCCCGTCCGACGGCGCCGTTCGGCCGTGCGAGCGCCTCGGCGAAGGCCGCGTCGATGTCCTCGCGCATCTCCGCCGCCCACTCGCGGGTGAACGCGCCCTGCCGTGAGATCACCCCCCGCATGTAGAGCCCTTCGACGGCGGCAGCCGCCTCGGGGGACGCGCCGTCGGGGATCCGGGATGCGACCGGCTTGTGCGTGCCGGCGGGCTCATGCATGGTCGGGCCTCCAGTCCTTGCCCATCACGATCTTGCGGATCTCCGCCACGGGGAGCTTAGGCTTCCGGTTCTCGTCCGTGAGGCCGTTCGCCTCCTGCAGGGTGTCCGTCAGCTGGGTGTAGCAGAAGCCGGACAGGAAGGGGCTGTCCTGGAGGGCCGAGAACAGCGCCTCCAGGCGCCGCGCGAAGTCCTCGCCGGACTCGGCCGTGGAGTAGCCCCACGTCTCGATCGGGCTGTTCGGCGCATAGAGGATCCCGCCGAACTCGGACACCATGACCGGCTCGGTCCTCGGCAGGCCCGGCAGGACGCTCAGCCGGCGCCCGGCGGGTCCCACGCCGTCGACGAGCGACTGGAACGTCGGCAGGTCACGGTAGTTCGCGTGGAGGTCGTCGTACGTCGTCGCGTAGTCGTGGATGGTGAAGATGTCCGACTCCACGTGCTCCCAGCCGTCATTGGAGATGACCGGGCGGGACGCGTCGAGCGCCTTCGTCAGGTGGTACATGGCCTGCGCGAAGTGCTTCTGCGCCGGGCTGTGGGAGATCTGCTGGACGCCCCAGCTCTCGTTGAGGGGCACCCAGGTCACGATGCACGGATGGGACCGGTCCCGCTGGACGACGCTCGCCCATTCCCGGGCCACGCGCTCCATCGCCGTCGGCGAGAACTCGAAGGTGCTGCCCATCTCCCCCCACACCAGCAGGCCGAGGCGGTCCGCCCAGTACAGGAAGCGGGGGTCCTCCACCTTCTCGTGCAGGCGGGCGGCGTTGAAGCCGAGATCCTTGATCAGCTGGACCTCCTCGCGCAGTGCGGCCGCGTCCGGGGCGGCGAGGAGCGAGTCGGGCCAGTAGCCCTGCTCGAGCACCGACCGCACGTAGAAGGGGCGGTCGTTGAGGAGGAAGTGGCGTCCGGCCGTCCCGACGCTGCGGAGGCCGAAGTAGGACCACACCTCGTCCACAGGAGAGCCGTCGGCATCGAGCAGGGTGACGGTGGCGTCGATCAGACGGGGGTGATCCGGGGACCACAGCAGCGACTCGTACGCTTGGCCGTTGGCCTGGTGCGGGATCACGCAGTCCATCACGACGCGGGACTGCAGGGCCGACGTCGAGTGGGTGCCCAGCGGCTGACCGTCGAAGCTCAGGTCCACGCGCACCGTCAGGGCGTCGACCCGCTGCGGCGAGATCTCGAGCTCCAGGCGGGCGGAGCCGTTCGGGACGTCGGGCTCCCAGGTCACGGCCTCGATGAACGACGCGGGGACGGATTCCAGCCATACGGGCTGCCAGATGCCGGTGGTGCGGTGGTACCAGATGACGTGCGGGTCCTCGAGCCAGTCCTGCTTGCCGCGGGGCTGCGCGACGTCGTGCGGATCGTCCTCGGCCCGGACGACGAGGACGAGTTCCTCGCCCGTCCTGGCGTGGCTCGTGACGTCGAAGGAGAAGGGGCTCTGGCCGCCCTCGTGGGAGCCGAGGAGCTGACCGTTGATCCAGACCGTCGCCCGGTAGTCGACCGCGCCGAAGTGGAGGAGCAGCCGGTCCTCCTCGCCGGAGCGGCCGCTCGCGTCGATGTCCGCCTGCGTGATCCGGCGGCGGTACCAGACCACGGGATGGAAGCCGGTCTCGTGCACGCCGGACAGCGCGGACTCCGGGGGGTACGGGACGGTGATGGTGAGGGGGAAGCGCTCACCGGCGGAGAACCAGTGCTCCGCTTCGCCGGCGTCGTCGTCGTCGTGGTCGAACTCCCACTGGCCACCGAGATCCACCCACTGGCGTCGGAGGAGCTGGGGCCGCGGGTAGGTCCCGTCCTGGGTGCTGGCTGTCAACGCTTCTGGAGTCCGCATCCCGCCATCTTGTCGCATATTTTCAGCGCTGTAAAGATCTCAGTTCGGCTGGAGGACGGGCGCTCCGAGGGGCGCACTCTCGCGGATCGTCAGGGCGTGGGAGACGATGCGGTGCCGTCCGACACCGTGATAACCGCCGATACGCTCCAGCAGCAATTCGAGGGCCGTGGCCGCGAGTTCGCGCTTGTCCGGCGCGATCGAGGTCAGCGGGGGGCTCGCCCACCGGCCGAGCTCGGTATCGTCCCACCCGACGACGGCGACGTCGCGGGGCACCTGCACGCCCGCCTGCCGCAGCGCGGACAGGGCACCCGTCGCGAACCTGTCGTCGCGGCAGATGAGGCCGTCGAAGGCGATGCCGGAGGCGAGGGCGTCGCCCACCGCCCGGGCACTCTCCTCCGGCGTGAAGTCGGACACCGACAGCACCAGGCCGGGGTCCAGGGGCATCTTCGCGTCGACGAGGCCCTGCTGATAGCCGAGGAGCCGCTGGTCCGTGGACCCCGTCGTGTCCCCCGAGACGACGCCGAGGAACGCGATGCGGCGCCGCCCCTCGCCCACGAGGTGCCGCACGCCTTCCTGCGCCGCCACCACGTTGTCGATCATGACGTGGTCGGCCGTGAGGGGCATGGTGGATTCCCCGAGGAGCACCACGGGGACATCGCGCTGCAGCCGGGCGACCTCCATGGACTGCATCCGCACGGGATGGAAGATGACGCCGTCCACGAGCCCCGTCTCGCGGTCATTGAGCACCGCACGCTCCGCCGCCGGATTGCTCAGCGTCTGCTCCACGATGACCCGGTAACCCAGGCGACTCGCCTCCTCCGCGATGTACCGGGAGAGCTCGGAGAAGTAGGGATGGTCGATCTCCGGGATCGCGAGGGCGATCATGCCGGTCTTGCCGGTCGCCAGGCGCCGGGCCGTCAGGTTGGGCTTGTAGCCCAGCTCGTCGATCGCCTGCTGGACCTTCCGGCGCATCTCCGGCGTGACGTGCGGATAGTCGTGGACGACGTTCGACACCGTCTTCATCGACACGCCGGCCACCTCGGCCACATCGGCAAGTCGGACTTTCTTCATCTGCGTCTCCTCGGGTCGATCCCAGTCTAAATCGGCGCCCCAAGGGCCCCTGCCGGGCCGGGATTCCCTGTAACAAATCGCTGGACACTAATTTTACAGCGCTGTAAGCTCGGTCACACGCTGAGCCACTCACCTGGAAGTGCGCAACGTTTTCAACGAGGAGGACACACCATGACCCATCCGAAGCGATCCCTGCGCGGGCGCCTGCAGGCTGCGACAGCCCTTGGCGCCGTCGCACTGCTCGGCCTGACCGCATGCGGCGGCTCAGGCAGCGAGCAAGCCGCCAGTGAATTCACGGGCGAGTACGACGGCCCCGCCGTCGAGCTCTCCTACTGGAACGGCTTCACCGGCGGTGACGGCCCGTTCATGGAGAAGATGGTCGAGGAGTTCAACGCCGAGCACGAGAACATCAAGGTCACCTCGAACACCATGCAGTGGGCGGACTTCTACCAGCGCCTCCCGGCGGCCGTCACGGCCGGTGAGGGCCCCGACGTCGGCGTCATGCACCTGGACCAGCTGTCCTCGATGGCCGCACGCAACGTGATCGTGCCGGTCGACGACCTCACGGACACGCTGGAACTGACGGGCGACGACTTCACCCAGGAGGTCTGGGACGCCGGCGTCTACCAGGACGAGCGCTTCGGCATCCCCCTGGATGTCCACTCCCTGGCCATGTACTACAACACGGAGCACTTCGAGAAGGCCGGCATCACCGAGGCCCCCACCGATGCTGCGTCCTTCGAGGACGCACTCAAGAAGCTCCAGGCCGCCGGCTACGACCAGCCATTCTGGATGCCGTCCCTCTGGCCCAGCCACCTCATGAACCTCTCCCTCCAGTGGCAGAACGGCAACGAGCCGTACGACGCCGAGGCCTCCAAGGCCAACTTCGCGACACCCGAGGGCGTCGAGGCCATCACTTGGCAGCGTGACATCGTCGAGGACGGGTACAGCCCCTCCAACGTCGCGATCGACTCCCAGTACGTCGCGTTCAAGAACGGCGAGACGTCGATCACCTGGGACGGCATCTGGCAGTTCAACGACCTCGAGTCGTCGGGCATGCCCTACGCCTCGGCTCCCATCCCGACGATCTTCGAGGAGAAGGCCGTGTGGGCGAGCTCGCACAACTTCTTCCTGCCCCGCCAGGCACAGCCCGATCCTGACAAGCAGAACGCCGCCAAGGTGTTCATCGCCTGGATGAGCGAGAACTCGGCCGAGTGGGCCGGCTCCGGCATGATCCCCGCCCGTGAATCGGTCCGCGCCGCGGGCGCCCTCGACGGCATGCCGCAGGAGGTCATCGCCGAGGACATCGACTCCATGCGCTTCCTCCCCCCGGTCCCCGGTATCGGTGCCGTCCAGACGGAGACCCTCGAGGTCGGCGTCAACAAGGCGGTCCTCGGTGAGGAATCCCCTGAGGACGCCATGACCGAGGCAGCGGAGAATGCCTCGAAGCTCATGGAAGAGAACAAAGCGTCGTTCGGAGAGTAAGAACCATGACCACGCTGAAGGAGAAAGAAGGGGGTGCCCCCTCACGGAAGGGGGCACCCCGCCCGTCGGGGACGTCGTCGCCCCGCGAGATCCGCAAGCAGGCAGCAGCCACCCCGTGGCTCTTCCTGGCCCCGTATCTCGTCCTGTTCATCGCGTTCGTCCTGGTGCCCATCGTCTTCGGCGCCTGGATCAGCCTGCACACCTGGGACTACACGAGGCCGCTCAAGCCCTTCGTGGGCTTCGAGAACTACGCCGAGTTGTTCACCCCCGACTCCAGGCAGTTCAGCAACTTCTGGGGGGCGATGCAGGCCACCGGCATCTTCACCCTGTTCAGCGTGCCGCTCCTGCTCACCATCCCGCTCGCCGTGGCACTGCTCATGTCGAAGAAGTTCCCGGGCCGCAACTTCTTCCGGGCCGTCTACTTCGCGCCCTACGTCCTGGGCGTCGCCGTCGTCGCCGTGATGTGGCGCTACCTGCTCGACAACAACATCGGCCTGGTCAACTACTACCTCGGCCTGCTCGGCCTGCCGAACGACATCGCCTGGACCACCTCGACCCCGGCCGCATGGGTGGCCCTCGTCGGCGTGACCGTGTGGTGGACGCTCGGCTTCAACGCCGTCATCTACCTGGCCGGCCTGCAGGACATCCCTTCGGAGCTCTATGAGGCGGCCCGCATGGACGGCGCCAGCCCCTGGCAGCAGTTCGTCAACGTCACCCTCCCCGGACTCCGGCCGGTGCTGTCCTTCGTGACCCTCACGACGCTGATCGCGTCGGTGAACATGTTCGGGCAGTCCTACCTGATCACCCAGGGCGGACCCGGCAGGGCGACCCGCACCGCGATCTACCAGATCGCGGACACGGGCCTCCGCAACTTCCAGATGGGCAGCGCCGCCGCCATGAGCTACGTGCTGACCCTCTTCCTCATCGGCCTGAGCCTCGTGGTCTTCTGGCTGTTCCGCGAACGGAAGGATGCCCGATGAGCTCGACAGTCGATACCCGTGCCGCCCGGACGGACGAGCCGACGGCGAGGCCGGTGCGCAAGTTCCAGCCCCGCACCCTCGTCAAGATCGTGCTGCTCGCGGTGGTGGCGCTGATCTTCATCAGCCCGATGATCTTCATGATCGTCACCTCGTTCAAGACGCGCGCCGATGCGACCGCCATCCCGCCGTCGTGGATCCCCGACCCCTTCTCGCTCGAGGCGTACAAGACGATCCTCGCGCCGGGGACCAACACCCCGGTGCTGCGGTGGTTCGCGAACAGCATGCTGGCCGCGATCCTCCACTCCGCGCTCGTCGTCGTGACAGCCTCCCTGGCCGCGTACCCGCTGGCGCGGATGAACTTCCGCGGCAAGAAGATCGTCTTCGCGGTCATCGTCGCGACGCTGCTGGTCCCCCCGGTGATCCTCGTGATCCCGAACTACCTGCTCGTCAGCGACCTCGGCTGGCTGAACTCGCTCGTCGCGATCATCGTGCCGACGGCGGCCTCCGCCTTCGGGGTGTTCTTCATGCGGCAGTTCTTCATCTCCCTGCCGGACGACCTGGAGGAGGCCGCGCGGATCGACGGCGCGAACCGCCTCCAGATGTTCACGCGCATCATCCTGCCGCTCGCGAAGCCTGCCATGGCGACCCTGGCGCTGCTGGCGTTCCTGGGTAACTGGAACGACTTCCTGTGGCCGGTGTACGTGCTGTTCACCCCCGAGGTGCAGACCCTGCCGCCGGGGCTGTCCACGCTGCAGTCGGCCAACGCGGTCCGCTACGACCTGCTGATGGCGGGTGCCGTGGTGGCTAGCGTGCCGGTGCTCGCGCTGTTCGTCTTCCTCCAGCGCTTCATCATCGAAGGCGTGTCCCGGTCCGGGGTGAAGGGTTGAGCCGTCCGTTCCTGGGCCGCCTGCTCTGCATGATGGCGGTCGCCGCGCTTGCCGCGGCGACCGCCGGATGCGCCCCGTCCGAGCCGTCGGAGGCCGCTCCCGCCCCCGCGGCCGAGGAGCAGAACCCCACCCGGGTGCTGGACGCCGAGTTCGCCGATCCCGACATCCTCCAGGTCGGCGACACCTATTACGCCTACGCCACCATGGGGAACCGCAAGAACGTCCAGGTGGCGACGTCCAGGGACCTCCTCGAGTGGGAGCAGCTCGATGAGGACGCGCTGCCCGACCTGCCCTCCTGGATCATCCCGGGCAAGACGTGGGCCCCCGAGGTGACCGAGGTCGCGGACGGTCGGTTCGTCCTCTACTTCACCAGCACCAACTTCGAGCCGACGGTGCAGTGCATCGGTGTCGCCACGGCCACGGATCCCGCGGGGCCCTTCACGGTCGTCGGGGACTCGATGCTGGTCTGCCCGGCGGACGAGGGCGGGGCCATCGACGCCAGCACCTTCGTGACGGACGAGGGACTGAACCTGGTCTGGAAGAACGACGGCAACTGCTGCGACAAGGACACCTGGATCCAGACCGCGCCGCTCTCGGCGGACGGTCTGGCACTCACCGGACCGCCGCAGAAGCTCATCAAGCAGGACCTCGCGTGGGAGGGCAACCTCGTCGAGGCACCGACCGTGGTGCAGCGGGACGGCGCGTACGTGCTGCTCTACTCCAGCAACGACTACGGCGGCGAGTCCTACAAGGTGGGCCGCGCCTCGGCCCCGGCGCTGGAGGGACCCTGGGAGAAGTCACCGGAACCCTTCCTCTCCTCGGACTCCTTCGGCGGCGACCGCTACATCGGGCCGGGCGGACAGGACCTGGCCACGGCTCCCGACGGTCAGGTCTACCTCCTGTTCCACGGCTGGGACGCAGCGGTGACCTACCGGTCGATGCATGCGGAACCGGTGGAGTGGGAGGGTGCCGAGCTGTCCCTGACGGACGGCTGAGCATCGCCCCGCCTGCGGGGCGCCGAGCATCACCCGGACGACGGTGCCTTTCCCGAGGCGCCGTCGTCCGTCGTTGCGACCCGGCCGTCGATCCAGCGGATGCGGATCGGGCCCCGAGCGTCGCGCGCCACCGGTTCGCCGTGCTGGGTGACGTGGACCAGCCCCTCCCCCGCCAGGTCGAACGCGATGCGCCGGGCTGCGGGCATCAGGTCGCGCCACTCCTCCCCGCCGATGCTGCGGGCGGCGTCGGACGGGCACAGCGTCTTCCCGCCGCCCCGCAGCGTGGCGATGCGCAGGATCTCGGCACGCAGTGCGGGGTCCGTGACCCCGTCAGCCATCCTCGGTCGCATCCCCCGTGGCCCGGCCGGCAGGGCCGCCGGGCTTCTTCGGGTGCATGCGGTCGAGCTCCTGCAGGGCTGCGGTCCACCGCGCGGTGCGTTCCGCCGCGGACTGCTCCCACCAGGGTGTCCCCCGCTCGCCGAGCCCTTCCTTGGCGAGCTGGACGGTGCGTCGCGCGCGGGGCAGGGCCGCGCCGTCGTCGCCCTTGGCACTGTTGCGTACGCCCGAGCGTCCGCGTCCGAGGTGGGACATCAGGCGGGCCTTCACGTCTTCCGGCAGCGAGGGGTCGGTCTTCCGCCAGCGGCGGCCGCTGTGGAGGAAGAACCGCTCGTCATCCGTGGTGTTCCGCAGGTCGGTCATGTATGCCTCAGCTCGAGGATCCGGGAGGGCCGACGATCAGCAGCACACTGAAGACCACCGAGATGCCGACGACGGCGACCAGCAGGGCGACGAGCGGACTGCGCAGCACCCACGCCTGGAGCCGCTCCACGGGGGTGCGCGGCGCGTCCGCCCCGGGGGCCAGGCGCCAGGAACCGGCGAGCTGTCCGCGGCGCTCGATCCACCGCTCGTACGGGATCGTCGCGAACGGGACGACCGCCGAGGCGAGGCCGAGCAGGCCCGTCACCACCGACCAGCGCTGGTTGACCCAGATGAAGACGGTGGTCGCCACGAAGCAGAGGAAGACGAAGCCGTGCACGGCCCCAGCCGGTGGGACGAGCGCCTCGGTGGTCCGCGTGACGTACTTGAGGAACATGCCCAGCAGCAGGAAGGCCCAGGTCACCGCCTCCGCGACAGCGACGGTGCGGAAAAGCGTGCGGGGGTTCATGGGGCTCCTGGTCGGTCGGTGGTCGGTGCCCCCAATTCTCCCAGACCGTCGGCGGACCCGCGTGCCCGCTCCCTTCCCGGTCCGCTGCCGGTGCCTCCGTCTCCGAGCGGTGGTGCCACTGACCGGGGCGCGATCCTCCGGGACGGTCACGGCCCCGACCACGCCGGGTGTCCCCGACTGTCGCCGGGTGTGCGTGACGCAGCCAGTCGTCCCCGGCCGGACGACCACGCGCCGGCCCCGCATGACTCCGGTCACACGATTGTCGGCGGCCCGTGATGGACTGGTGATCCCCCGGCGGCACCACGAAAGGACCAGGGCCCATGTTCCTGCTCGACGCCGACAGCAACTCCTACACCACCTCCCCCGACCTGGTGTTCTCGGCGACGGACCTCGTCACGGCGTCGGAGTGCGGCTACCGGCTCCTGCGGATCCTCGACGAGAAGCTGGGACGGGCTCCGCGGGCGCAGTTCCCCGCGGACGAGATGCTGCAGCGCGCCGCCGCCCTCGGAGATGTGCACGAGCACCGGGTCCTCGACGAGCTGGTCGCCGAGCACGGGCTGTGGTCACCGGGACACCGGTCGGGCGTATACGACGTCGAACCGGCGGCCTCCTTGGACCGCGCCACCCTGGTGGCCAAGCACGAGGAGTCCCTCCGCGCCCTGCACTCCGGCGCGGCCGTGGTGTTCCAGGCCGCGTTCTTCGACGGCGTGTTCCACGGACGCTCGGACTTCCTCGTCCGGCAGGACGACGGCGCGTACGCCGTCTGGGACACGAAGCTCGCCCGCCACGCGAAGGTCGGCGCCCTGCTGCAGCTCGCCGCGTACGGCGACCAGCTGCAGGCCGCGAGCATCCCGACGGCGGACGAGGTGACGCTCGTCCTCGGTGACCGCCGCCGCAGCCTGCACCGGCTCCCCGACCTCCTGCCGGTGTTCCGCGAGCGCCGCGTCCGCTTCCTCGCGCTCGTTCACGGCCACCGCGGGCAGCCGGACCGCGTGACCTGGGGCGCACCCGGGGTCGACGCGTGCGGGCGGTGCGACTACTGCGCCGAACAGGTGCTCGCATCCCGGGACCTCCTCCTGGTCGCCGGGATGACCGCCGACCGCAGGGCACGCCTGCAGGGCCAGGACATCGCCACGATCGACGACCTCGCTGCCATGCCGGACCACCCCGAGGACGCCGCCCTCACACGGCTTCAGGAGCAGGCGCGCCTGCAGGTAGGCACGATCACGGTGGACGGCGGCGTCACCTACCGCGATGCCGGGGGCGCCGAACGCACGCTCTCCTACCGGCTCCTCCCGCAGCACACGCTGGGGTCCCTGCCCACGCCGAGCCCCGGCGACATCTTCTTCGACTTCGAGGGCGATCCCCTGTGGCAGGATCCCGGCGACGGCAGCTGGGGCATCGAGTACCTGTTCGGCGTCGTCGAGGAACCGACGGTCGACGGCGGCGAACCGCCCTTCCGCCCCTTCTGGGCCCACAGCCGGACGGAGGAGCGCGCCGCGCTCGTCCGGTTCCTCGACTACGTCCGGCAGCGCCGCCTGCAGTACCCCGACCTGCACATCTACCACTACGCGGCCTACGAGAAGAGCGCCCTGCGGCGCCTGTCCCTCGTCCATGTGATCGGTGAGGACGCCGTGGACACCCTGCTCCGCGAGGGTGTGCTCGTGGACCTCTACGACACCGTGCGCCACAGCCTCCGCATCTCCGAACGCTCCTACAGCCTCAAGAAGCTCGAACCCCTCTACATGGGCGGAACCCCCCGCGCCGGGGACGTGACGGACGCCGGGGCATCGGTCGTCGCGTATGCCGCCTACTGCGCCGCGCGCGATGCCGGGGACAGCACCGCCGCGGCGGAGATCCTCGCCGGCATCAGCGACTACAACCGCTACGACTGCCTCTCCACGCTCGGGCTCCGGGACTGGCTCCTCGGGCTGCGGCACGGAACCGGGCAGGACGTACAGGGTCGCCCCGCCGATCATGCCGCTCCGCCCGACGCCGCGGACCTCCCCGTCGCCTCGCCCGCAGACCTCCCCTCCTATGGCCCCGTCCCCGAGGAGGCCCGACTGCTGGCCTATCTCGGCGATCTGCCGGCCGGCACGGGCAAGCAACCCGACCAGCAGGCCATCGCGCTCGTCGCGGCCGCCGTCGGGTACCACCGTCGGGAGCGGAAGCAGTTCTGGTGGTCCCACTTCGACCGGCTCGCCTCACCCGCCCACGAGTGGGACACCGCCCGTGACGTCCTGGTGTTCCGCACGCTCGAGGTGGTGCAGGACTGGGCGAGACCGACCTCCCGCTCGAATCCCGTGCGCGTGCTGAAGGCCACCGGCACCCTGTCGGTGGGCGCCGATGTCCGGGAAGGCTCGACCTACTTCGCGATCTACGACGCACCCGTCCCGCCCGATGCGGACAGCATCGACAGCAGCGGCAGGGGGCGCGGCGGCTGGTTCGGCGTCGAGGTGACGGAGCTGTCCGAGGACGCGGACGGCGTGGCCACCGTGGTGTTCAGGGAGAAGCTGCGGCGCGGAGCCCCGGAACGTCCCGAACTGCCGATGGCCCTGGCCCCCGACCAGCCGCTGATGACCCGGTCGATGCAGAACGCGCTGGTCGCCCTCGCGGACCGGGTGGGCCAGGCGCTCCCGGACGTGTCCGCGGATCCCGCACTCGACCTCCTCCGCCGCATCCCCCCACGCCTCGCGGGCGGCGCCGAACTGCCCGCCGCACCGCTGCACGGGGACGGATACGCCGAGGCCATCACCGCCGCCCTGCAGCTCCTCGACGACTCCTATCTCGCGGTGCAGGGCCCGCCCGGCACCGGCAAGACCCACACGTCGGGGCGGACGTCATCGCCAGGCTGGTGCGCCTCGGGTGGAAGGTGGGCGTCGTGGCGCAGTCGCATGCCGTGGTCGAGAACCTGCTGCGCCGTGCCATCGGGGCAGGTGTCCCCGCCGACCAGGTGGCCAAACGCACGGAGGCGCCGGACGCGCCCTGGACGCAACGGTCCGACGACGACGTCGCGCGCCTGATCGGCGGCGCCGGGGGGTGCCTGGTCGGCGGTACGGCCTGGACGATGACCGGGAGCAAGGTCCCGGCGCACTCCCTGGACCTGCTGGTCATCGACGAGGCGGGGCAGTTCTCGCTGGCGAACACCATGGCCGTGGCCCGCGCCGCACGCCGACTCCTCCTCCTCGGCGATCCGCAGCAGCTCCCCCAGGTCACCCAGGGCACCCATCCGGAACCGGTCGACGAATCAGCGCTGGGCTGGCTGTCCGCCGGGCACGCGACGCTGCCCGCACGGTTCGGCTACTTCCTCGCGGACACCTGGCGCATGCACCCGGACCTCTGCCAGGCGGTGTCGGTGTTCGCGTACGACGGCCGGCTGACCACGGCCGCAGCGGCGCGCGGACGCCACCTCGACGGCGCACGGCCCGGCATCGAGTGCGTCTTCGTCGACCATGCGGGCAACTCGACGGCGTCGGCCGAGGAGGCGGCGGAGGTCGTCGCGCAGGTGCGGCGCCACCTCGACCTGTCCTGGACCGCGGAGCCGGGCGCCGGACCGCGACCCCTCGCTCAGCAGGACATCCTGGTGGTCGCACCGTACAACGCCCAGGTGCAGCTCACGCGGCGGGCGCTGGGCGCGGCCGGGTTCGGGGATGTCAGGGTGGGGACGGTAGACCGGTTCCAGGGTCAGCAGGCCGCCGTCGTGATCGTCACCATGACGGCGTCCTCCGCTGCGGAAGCACCGCGCGGCATCGGGTTCCTGCTGAACCGCAACCGGGTGAACGTCGCGGTCTCGCGGGGGCAGTGGCGTGCCGTCGTCGTCAGGTCCCCGCGACTGACCGAGCACATGCCTTCCACCCCGGCCGCGCTGGAGGAGCTCGGAGCGTTCATCGGTCTCTGTGACGGGACAGGCTGAGGGGAGCCCCCCGTCCCGCCCGGGGCTGTCCGACAGGTGGTCCGGGTAGGGCTGTCCGGTGGCGCTCAGCCGGACATACCGTGCACCCTGCGCCAGGAAAGCCGGCGGCACTGCACGGGTGGGGCCGCGGGCACATGCACAACCCATGCGGCACTGGCAGGTCCGGGTTAAACGAAGAAGCAGGCCGGACCGGGGTCCGACCTGCTTCTCGCGAAAAGATCTAGTGGAAGATCCGAGCCTTAGAGGGGCTGGATGTTCGACGCCTGAGGACCCTTGGGGCCCTGCTCGGTGTCGAAGCTGACCTTCTGGTTCTCGTCAAGCGAGCGGTAGCCGCTCGCATTGATCGCGGAGAAGTGTGCGAACACGTCTGCGCTTCCGTCGTCGGGAGCAATGAATCCAAAGCCCTTTTCAGCGTTGAACCACTTCACGGTACCTGTTGCCATTTTTGTTTATCCTTCTGAAATTCAGACGCACTCCGACTTTCGGAGCGCCCCAGTCGCGGCGTGCTTGTCCGCTTTTTCAGAGACACGATCTGTCCGGTGAGGGTCAGACCGCGTGAAATACAAATGCGCAACACTACAACTGACACCCACTTAACCAAACGTTGGAGGGTAATGGCAAGCAGGAAGCCAAAGTTCTTTGATCGGCTATGCTCGCGCGGCGATCGGGTGCATCGCTTCGGACAGCAACTCGAAGGAGCGGAGCCACGCATCGGTGCTCTCCGCCTGGGTCGCGACGATGAGCTCGTCGGCCCCGAACCGCTCGGCGAACTGCTCCAGGTAGTCGCGGACGACGTCGGGCGTACCGACGGCGCTGTACCGCGCCATCCCGGCCATCTGCTGACCGCTCGGCGACGCGAGAATGGCCTCTGACTCCTCCCGCGTGAAGCTCTGCCCGCGTCCCAGGAGCAGGCTCACGCGGCGCAGCATCCCCTCGTGGAACTCGTGGTGGGCGTCGTTCGCGCTGTCGGCCGCGATGACGTTCACGCCGGCGATGAAGTGCGGCTCCGAGGACTGGGCGGACGGCCTGAACTCGCGGCGGTAGATGGCAGCGGCGTCCTGCAGCGCCTGCGGGGCGAAGTGCGATGCGAAGGCGAAGGGCAGGCCGAGGGCGGCAGCGAGCCTCGCACCGAACAGCGAGGACCCGAGGATGTAGAGCGGGACATTGGTGCCCTTGCCCGGGGTCGCCTGGACGCCGGGCACGCGGCTCTCACCGGTGAGGTAGCCCTGCAGTTCCAGGACGTCCTCCGGAAAGCTGTCGGCGGCCATGGGGTCCCGACGCAGGGCACGCGCCGTGACCTGGTCACTGCCGGGGGCGCGGCCGAGCCCGAGGTCGATCCGGCCCGGGTGGAGGCTCTCGAGGGTGCCGAACTGCTCGGCGATGGTGAGCGGCGAGTGGTTGGGCAGCATCACGCCGCCGGAGCCGAGGCGGATGGTGGATGTGTGTGCTGCGACATGGGCGATGAGCACGCTCGTGGCCGAGGAGGCGATGCTGCCCATGTTGTGGTGCTCCGCATACCAGATCCGGCGGTACCCCCACCGCTCGGCGTGCTGGGCGAGCGACACGCTCGAGGCGAAGGTCTCCGCCGGCGTGGAGCCTTCGGCGACCTGGGCCAGATCCAGGATGGACAGGGGGACAGTCATGGGTGCACCTTCCGATTCGGGAACCACGGCGGGGTGCGTCGCGGACCTCTTGACGGAACGGTTGCCTGCGCGCATCTATTTCCGATCTTCCCCGCCCGGTGCGGCGCGAGGCGTGGTTCTCCTCACGCCGCGAGCGGCGCCCCGGCGCCCCGGGAGCGCGCCGACCAGCAACGGCGCGACGCCTGATGCGCACCCGATCAGACTGATCGGTCCGATCGGTCCGATCGGACCGATCGGACCGATCGATCTCCGGGTGCCGACGTCTCGATGGTCAGGACCCCCTCCACGGTCCCGTCCGTCGACGCGTAGGAGTGGACCGCGTCTCCGCGCCAGGACAACGAGTCACCGGCCCCCGCGTCCTGTTCGGCGCCGCGCACGCCCGCGCGCACGCCGCCCCGCACCACGCGGAGGTGCTCGACAGTTCCTGGTCCGTGGGGCGGCGACACCCGCGTCCCCGTCGACGCGATGGTGAGCCAGAAGACCTCGGTGGTCCCGCCGTCGTCGTGCGTGCGCACGGCGAGCAGCCGGGCATCCACGACGCCGTCGGAGACGCCGCGCCCCGTCTCGTCGCCGAGGAGCCCGGTGAGCGGCACCCCGAGCGGGCCTGCGAGCGCGTACAGCGTCCCGAGGGTCGGGTTGCGGGTCCCCGCCTCCAGCTCGGACAGCGTGCCCTTCCCGACGCCGGCCTGCAGCGCGAGGCCGCTGAGGGAGAGCCCCCGGTCCCGGCGCAGCTGCGTGATCCTGCGCGCGACGGCGACGCGCAGCGACTCATTCCGGTCCGGCTTGTCCTCGGGCATCCCCGGATCCTACTCTGGCCGTTCCGTATACAGAACGAACTTCGAGGGCGCGGCAGCGCCACCCGACAGGAGTCCCGTGGTGAACACCAGATCCTCCGTCCGGCCCGGCTTGCACGAACCCGTCCTCGCCGGCGTCGTCACGGCCCTGGTTGGCTTCACCTCGTCGTTCGCCGTCGTGCTCGCCGGCCTGCGGGCCACCGGGGCGTCACCGGAGCAGGCCGCCTCAGGGTTGCTTGCGCTGACGGCCGTCGTGGGGCTCGGGATCGTCCTGCTGTCGCTGCGGTACCGCATCCCCGTCACGCTCTCGTGGTCCACCCCGGGTGCCGCGCTGCTGGCCGGCGCCAGCATCCCGTCCGGCGGCTGGCCCGCGGCGGTCGGCGCCTTCCTGGTCACCGGCATCCTCATCGCGCTGACCGCGGCGGTGCCGTGGCTGGGCCGGCTGGTCGCCCGCATCCCGCAGCATCTCGCGCAGGCGATGCTAGCGGGCGTGCTGCTCCCCCTGTGCCTGGCGCCGTTCCAGTCGATCGGTACCATCCCGCTCCTGGTGCTCCCGGTGATCCTCGTCTGGCTCGCCGCCTCGGCCCTCGCCCCGAAGTGGTCGGTCCCCCTCGCGCTCGTCGCGGCCCTGGCCGTGATCGGCGTCCAGCTCGGCCTCGCGGGCACCACCATCGAGGCGTCGTCCCTGGCACCCTCCCTGGCGTTCACCCTCCCGACGATCGCACCGGCCGCCGTCGTCGGCATCGCACTGCCGCTGTATGTGGTGACGATGGCGTCGCAGAACCTCCCGGGCGTCGCCGTGCTCTCGTCCTTCGGCTACCGGACCCCGTGGCGGCCCGCCCTGGCGGTCACGGGCGTGGGGACCGCCGTCGTCGCGCCCTTCGGCGGTCACGCGGTCAACCTTGCGGCCCTGTCCGCCGCCCTGTCCGCGGGCGAGGGGGCCGGCGAGGACCGCGACCGCCGGTGGATCGCGGCCCTCACCGCCGGACTGTCCTACCTGGTGCTCGCCGCCTGCTCGGGCGCGCTCGTCGTCGTCGTCGGCGCCGCACCTGCCGGGCTCGTGGAGGCGGTGGCCGGGCTGGCCCTGATCGGCACCATGGCGACGGCGGTGACCGCGTCCTTCCGGGATGCGACCGGGCGCATGAGCGGCGCCGTGACATTCCTCCTCGCGGCGTCGGGCCTGTCCGTCGTCGGGATCGGCGGAGCGTTCTGGGCGCTCATCGGCGGGCTCGTGGTCCGGGCGGCGATCGAACGGAGAGGGCCCGCCTGACCGGCGATGCCTAGACGGGCGTGTTCGGGGCCTGCGCCTCGTCGCCCTGTTCCCGTGCCTTGCGCTGCCGCGCCCGGTCCAGCGCGTTGATGACGGGCGCCGCGGTGATGCCGTGCACCACGATCGACATGACGATCACCAGCGCACCGATCCGCCACAGGGCCGACTCGTCGGCCGTGAACTCACCCTTCGACAGCGCGTAGCTGAGGTAGTAGATGGACCCGATGCCGCGCACGCCGAAGAAGGCCAGGGTGCGGCGCTCCCGGGGGCCGGTCTTCCCGCGCGCCAGGCTGACCCAGGCGGTGATCGGTCGCACCAGGAGGATGAAGGCTGCGGCGACCACGACTTCGAGGGGGCGGAGCCCCTCGAAGAGTCCACGTGCCACGGCACCACCGAGCAGGACGAGCACGACGACGGTCAGCAGGCGCTCGAGCTGCTCGATGTAGCTGTGCAGGACCCCGTGGTAGCCATGGGTCTGCTCGCCGGAGCGGATGGTCAGCGCGCACACGAACACCGCGATGAAGCCGTAGCCCTCGACCGCCTCGGTCAGCCCGTAGGTCAGGAAGGTGGCCGCCAGCGCGACGAAGCCCTCGGAGTGGTTGGCGAGGCGGACGCTCTTCATGGGAGTGCGGAAGAAGACGCGGGCCAGGAGCTTGCCCATGCCGAAGCCGAGGGAGCAGCCGACGATCATGCGCCAGAGCACGTCGAGCAGGATCCACTCCGGGAACCAGGCCGACGGTGCGAGCCCCACCGTGCTCAGCAGGATCGCGAGGTAGACGAAGGGGAACGCGAGCCCGTCGTTCAGGCCTGCTTCGGAGGTCAGCCCGAACCGCACCTCGTCCTCGGCATCCAGGTCCTCCTCCGACTCCGACGGCTCGCCCACCTGCACCTCGGAGGCCAGGACGGGGTCGGTCGGGGCCAGGGCCGCAGCGATCAGCAGGGCCGACGCGAGACCGAGGCCGAGGACCCACATGCCCATGAGGGTCACGCCGAGGATGCACAGCGGCATCGCGATGCCGAGGAGCCGCCAGGTGGTGGACCACCGGCGCCAGCCGACCTTGCGGTCCAGGGCCAGTCCGGCGCCCATCAGCGAGATGATGACGCAGACCTCGCTGAGGTGGATGGTCACGTCGCTGTACTTGATGGGATCCGGGTCAGGCAGGTCCTTGGCGAACGTGAAGATGATGATGCCGGCGGCGAGGAAGACCATGGGCATCGACACGGGGGCGCGCATGAGCAGCCGGGGCAGGAGCGCGGCCGCGAACACGGCGAGCCCTGCCGCGGCGTAGATGATGCTTGGAGCCTCGAACACGTGCGACCTCTTCTGTTTCCCTGCGACCTGACGATCAGCCCCAGCCAACAGTAGGGCAGGCACGGGCGCCGCAGGACTGTGCCTGCCGGTTCGCAGTTCCCGGGCCGCAGCGGGTAAACTCCGGGGTCGTTTCCGGCCGGATGCCCGCCCGCTCCCGAGCCTTTCCCCCGAAACGGTGCGCCCGGCGAGGAGAGCGTCGCCGCCGCATGAGAGCATGGAATTATGCCCAATTCCACCCACCCCATGGTCGATGTCACCGACATCATCCGGATCGTGGGCGGCGCGGCATTCCAGCGCGGGCAGACCTACGCCAAGGACGGCGCCGTGAGCTCCCTCACCTGGGACGCCGATTCCAAGCTGCTGACCGGAAAGGTCCGCGGCACCGCGCCCAATGACTACAGGACCAAGCTGCGCCTCGGACTCAAGGGCGACGGCCGCTTCCGCCCCCTCGAGAACTTCTGCAGTTGCCCCGTCGGCGCGGACTGCAAGCACGTGGCGGCCACGGCCCTGCAGAGCAACACCGAGAACCTGCTGGCGCAGCACGAACGCGAACTCGGCGCCCGGACCGCTCCGCCCACGTCGGTCCCCGCGGGCTGGCAGACGTCCCTCACGGATCTCCTGACGGCCGACTCCGCCGACGCCGTCCCGCCCGCCCCGCGGACACCGCTGGGCCTGCAGTTCGAACTGCGCACCCCCGAGGTCGCCGTGCAGCGATGGGGTTCCGCCGCCGAGCGCCAGGGCCAGCGCACCCTCAACACACGCCTCGGTGTGCGGCCCGTCAGCCAGAACGGCAAGGGCAAGTGGATCAAGAACAACCTGTCCTGGGGCAGCATCAGCTACCAGACGTACGGGCTGACGCTGGATCCGGACCAGCACCGGTGGTTCTCCCAGTTCCCCGCACTGCACCGCGGCACCGGCGTCAACTACTTCGGCAACAACGACTCCTGGCTGTACCTCGACGACTTCAGCAACCCGCTGCTCTGGCAGCTGCTGGACGAGGCCCAGCGGCTCGGCGTCGAGTTCGTCGGGTCGAAGAAGTCCGTCACGATCGAACTCGCGGCCCGCGCCACCCTGAAGCTCGACGCCACGGAGACGGAGGACGGCTCGCTGCGGCTGTGCCCGGCGCTCGATGTCGACGGCAAGCCCCACCCGTCCGAGACGGCCCACGTCATCAGCACGCACGGCATCTACATCGTCGCCCCCGATGACACGATCACCCTCGCCCCGACGTCGCGCAGGCTGACCCCGAAGGACATCGACCTCCTCCAGCGCGGGCACGCCGTCGTCGTCCCCGAGGAGGAGAAGTCCCTCTTCCTGCAGGACTACTACCCGAAGCTGCGGCAGTCCATCCAGGTGGACAGCAGCGACGGCAGCGTGGAGCTCCCCGAGATCCAGCCTCCGGCGCTCGTCCTCACCACCGCCTACGGCGCGGACGGGTCGGTGGCGCTCGACTGGCACTTCGACTACACCCTCGGCGACGCCGTGCAGCGGCGGCCCTTCCGCAGGGGAGGCCCCGGCAGCGACGACGGCTACCGCGAGGCCGACGTCGAGGACGCCCTCGCTGCCTCCGCGCGCCAGGCCCTCGGTCCCCTCCCGATCAGGTCGCTCAGGCTCGAGGACATGCAGGCCGTGGAGTTCGTGGAGGACGTCCTGCCGCGGCTCGTGGAGCTCGACGGCGTGAACGTCGAGGTGGTCGGTGAGAAGCCCGACTACGAGGAACTGACCGAGACCCCCACCCTGCGGATCAGCACCGTCGAGACGGACGACCGCGACTGGTTCGACCTCGGCGTGATGGTCACCGTCAGCGGCCGCACCATCCCCTTCGACTCCATCTTCCGTGCGCTCGCCCAGGGCCGGAAGAAGCTGAAGCTCGTCGACAACAGCTACCTCTCGCTCGACCAGCCCGTCTTCGAGCAGCTCCGCGAGCTCATCGAGGAAGCCAGGGCGCTGAGCGAATGGGACCCGGAGTCCGGGCTTCAGATCAGCCGCTACCAGGCCGGGCTGTGGGCCGACCTCGAGGACCTCGCCGAGGAGACCGAGCAGGCGCAGTCCTGGCGCGACGCCGTGAGCGGGTTGCTCGAGCTCGAGGACGTCGAGGCCACGCCCGCACCGGCCGGCCTGGTAGCCGACATGCGCCCCTACCAGGCGGAGGGCTTCAGCTGGCTCGCGTTCCTGTGGCGGCACCGCCTCGGCGGCGTGCTCGCCGATGACATGGGGCTCGGCAAGACCCTGCAGGCCCTGGCCCTGATGATCCATGCGAAAGAGACGTCAGGGCTCGACGCGCCGTTCATCGTCGTCGCGCCCACCTCCGTGGTGCCCAACTGGTCCAATGAGGCGCGCCGCTTCGCGCCGGGCCTCAAGGTCGTCTCCATCACCGACACGCAGGGTGCCTCGGGCGTCCCGATCGACGAGCAGGTGGGCGGCGCCGACGTCGTCATCACCTCCTACACGCTCTTCCGGCTCGATTTCCCGGTCTACCAGGATCTCGCCTGGTCCGGCCTCGTGCTGGACGAGGCGCAGTTCGTGAAGAACCGTGCATCGAAGGTGCATCAGGCGGCGAAGGACTTCGATGCGCCCTTCAAGCTCGCGATCACCGGCACGCCCATGGAGAACAACCTCATGGAGCTGTGGTCCCTCTTCAACATCGTGGCACCCGGTCTGTTCCCCTCGGCACGCAAGTTCACCGAGGACTACCGCACGCCCATCGAGAAGATCGGCGACAACCGTCCGCTCGTGCGGCTCCGCAAGCGCATCCGCCCGCTGATGATGCGCCGCACCAAGGAGGCCGTCGCCTCCGATCTCCCGCCGAAGCAGGAGCAGGTCCTGGAGGTCGAGCTCCACCCCGAGCACCGGCACATCTACGAGACATACCTGCAGCGCGAACGGCAGAAGCTCCTCGGGCTGATCGAGGACATGAACCGCAACCGCATGATCGTCTTCCGGTCCCTGACCCTGCTGCGCATGCTCAGCCTCGATGCCTCGCTGGTGGACCCGGCACACGCGGGCGTCCCGTCCGCGAAGCTCGAGGTACTGTTCGAGAACCTGGAGGATGTCCTCGCGGAGGGGCACCGGGCCCTCGTCTTCAGCCAGTTCACGTCGTACCTCAAGAAGGCCGCCGAGCAGCTTGACGCCCGTGGCATCGAGTACGCCTACCTGGACGGATCCACCCGGAGCCGCGGCGACGTCATCGACTCCTTCAAGGAGGGCAAGGCCCCCGTGTTCCTCATCAGCCTCAAGGCCGGCGGGTTCGGCCTGAACCTGACGGAGGCGGACTACTGCTTCCTGCTCGACCCGTGGTGGAACCCCGCCTCCGAGGCCCAGGCCGTGGACCGCACCCACCGCATCGGGCAGACCAAGAACGTGATGGTCTACCGCATGGTGTCCAAGGGGACCATCGAGGAGAAGGTCATGAAGCTCAAGGAGAAGAAGGCGAAGCTCTTCACCTCCGTCATGGACGACGATGCCATCTTCTCCTCCGCGCTGACCGCGGACGACATCCGGGGCCTGCTCGACGCGTGAACCCCAGGCGGGTGCGGCGCTGCGCGGGGCCGAGGTGGTCCCGTGCGTCACGCCACCCCGCGTGCGCCGCCCATCGCACCCCGGGTGCGTCGCCCGAGGGCGCACCCGGGGCGGGTCCACGACGACGACACCCACCACACCTGCACGACGCACCGCAGGTCAGCGGCATGTCCTCGGCAGGATCGGGCCCGGAGTCAGTCGCGATCGTCCCGGTTCCGCAGCGCGGGGTCGAGCAGCTCGGCGAAGGCACGGGGCCGGGCGGCGATCCACCAGTGCCCGCCCGGGACGCTCGTGACGGTGAGGTCCGACACCCAGTCCTCCAGCCCGTCGACGAGGTGCGGCGACAGGAAGGGATCCTTCAGCGGGACGATCACGTGCACGGGGACGGTGATGGGCCGCCGTCGGGGTGGCTTCACCGCGGTGGACATGTTGGTCCGGTAGAGGGCGAGTCCCCGCACCGGGTCCTGCCCCACATTGCGCCGCGCCGTCAGCTCGTAGCGCCGCGTCAGCGCGTACTTCCACAGCGCCTCGGGCAGGACGGGGAGCCTGAAGAACCCGACGTACCAGCTGCGCAGCACCTGCCCCACGCCCTGCGGCACCAGCCGGGGGTTCTGCAAACGCCCGCGCAGCCACCGGGAGAAGTGCCGCAGATCGGGGCCGGAGATGCTGGTGTAGTCGATGATCCGACCCTGCGCACGCTCCTCCTGGAGGGCGGCCCAGCCCTGGATCGACCCCCAGTCGTGGCCCACCAGGCGCACGCCGCCCGGCGCATCCACGGCGTCGAGGACGGCGAAGAGGTCGTCGACGAGCTCCGCCAGGGTGAACCCGGCGCCCTCGCGGGGACGGGACCGGCCCGCGTTCCGGGTGTCGAACGCGACCAGGTGGTGCGTCGGGGCGAGCTCCCGGAGGACCGGGTGGAAGACGCGGTGGTCGTCGGGATAGCCGTGCACGAAGACGATGGTCGGCGTGGACGGGTCCGGGTCGAGGCCGTACTCGAACACGGCGAGGTCGGCGCCCGCCGCCTCGACCCTCCGGTGTCTCTCGCGCAATAGGTCCATGAGGTTCACCCTAGGGGCTGTGTCCGCCCGGCGGAGGCATATCAGCGCGGCATCCGACCGTCCGCGCGGATCCTGCCGTCCTCGAGCCAGACGCTCCGGTGCGCGACGGCGTCGGCGAACGCGGCGTCGTGCGTCGCCATGACGACGCAGCCGCCGCCGCGGGCATGACGCGCGACGACGGCGGCGAACAGGTGCCGCGCCGGCTCGTCCAGGCCCGCGGTGGGCTCGTCGAGCGCCCAGACCGCCGGACCCGTCGCGATGAGGGAGGCCAGTGCCACCGCCCGCCGCTGCACGAAGCCCAGTTCGTACGGGTGGGCCTCCGCCAGCGCCCCGAGTCCCACGGCGTCGAGGGCGATCGCGGCCCGCCGTGCGGCCTCGTCCTTCCGCAGTCCCGCGGCGCGCGGACCGTAGGAGACCTCGCGCAGCACCGTGCGCTCGAAGAGCTGCTGGTCCGTGTCCTGGAACAGGTACCCGACGGTGGCCGCGAGGGCACCGGTCGGCTGCCGGCCGATCAGCATGCCGCCCGCTGCGACCGAGCCGCTGTCCGCCCGGGTCAGCCCGTTCAGGTGCTGCAGCAGGGTCGACTTGCCGGACCCGTTGGGACCACGGACGGCGACCACCTCGCCCGCACGGACGGACAGGTCGACGCCGGCCAGTCCCGCCGACGGACCCACCGAGCCGGGCTCCCGGGGATAGCGGAAGCCGAGGCCACGCACCGCGACGAGCTCCGGGCCCGCGGGATCGACGGCGAGCCGGACGGCGTCGTCGCCCAGCCGGAGGGGCTCCCCCGCCGTCCCGATGCCGACGCGACGCAGCCCTGCCCGGCGCGCCTCGGTCAGCGGGCCGTCGAAGACAGGGCGGCCGTCGGCGAGCGCCAGGACGCGCGCGGCCTGCGGGGCGTCCTGCGGGAGCATGGGTGCGCAGACGACCACGCCGGTGCCGTTCCGCCGCAGCGCCTCCAGCGCCGCCGCGACATCCTGCGCCGCATCGTCGTCGAGCCCCTGGAACGGTTCGTCGAGGACGAGGATCCCGGGCCGCTGGATCACGGCGGCGGCGATGATGATGCGCTGCAGCTGCCCGCCGGAGAGCCTGCGGGGATCACGCGCCAGGAGGGGTGCCAGCTTCAGGGTGGCCGCGACGTCGTCCACGGCCCGCCGCAGCTCCTGCTCGGGCATGCCTCGGTTGGCGGGGCCGAAGGCGATCTCCTCGGCCACGGTGGAGGACATCATGGACAGCTGCCCCCAGGCGCCCTGGGCGACGAACGCCACCCTCGCGCTCCACCGGGCGGGATCGATCCGCGGGTCGTCCGGTCCCCCGCGGAAGCGCACGGTCTCGCCGTCGAGCGTGATCGCCCCGGTGAACGTGGAGCCCGCGTCGGTCCCGGTCAGGCCCGCGAGCAACCGGGCGAGGGTCGTCTTGCCGGACCCGGAGGCCCCCGCGACGAGCACGTAGTCCCCTGCCTCCACGGTGAGGGCGACGCCGGCGAGCACCGGGGCGCCGTCGTCGTAGGCGAAGGCCGTGCCGTCGAGGCCGATCATGCCGCCGCCGTCAGGAGCCACGCCGCGGAGAACGCACCGACGACTGCGACCATGGCGCGGCGTGCCGCACGCTGGCGTGCCGTGTCCGAGTCCGGCACGTAGCTCGTGCGCGGGCCCCGGGACGAGAAGCCGCGGGCCTCGAGCATGCGGGTGCGCTCCGAGGCGTCCACGAGCAACCCGATCACGAGCGGCGTGAGGACGGTCAGCAGGGCCCGGAAACGCGAGAACGGCCCGCGGCCCACGACGAGACCGCGGGCCTGCTGGGCCCGCGTGATCCTGCGTGCACGCTGCGCCACGTGCGGGATGAGCCCGACGGCGGATCCGACGACGAAGACGAGCTTCCGGTTCCAGCCGCGGTGCGTCATGGTGGCCAGGAGGTCGGGGATGTCCAGAGTCATGGCCGCCGTCAGCAGGACAGCGGTGAACACGGTCATGCGGAGACCCATGAGGGCGGCGAAGGACAGGCCCTCGACGGTCACGCGGGCGACGCCGAGATCGGCCAGGACGGTGGTGCCCTCGGGGAAGAAGAGCCCGTGGAGCAGCAGGGAGGAGATGAGCAGGGGCCCCGCGATCAGGATGATCGCCAGGCCGATCTGCCGCGGCCGGCCTGAGAGGAGCACGGCGGGGAGCACCACGAGGACCAGCACCGCGAGGGAGAACTCCCAGCGGTCCACCACGAGGACGAGCACCACCAGCAGGACCGCGGCGAGCAGCTCGGTCAGGGGGTTGTAGATCCTGCGGCGGGGCACGGTTCAGCCGACGCCGGTGTCGTTCCCGCGCGCGGGGGTGGTGGCGGCTTGTCGAGGGTCGGCAAGGCTGCCGGCGGCGGTGCCGGTCGTGGCGGCGGTGCCGGTGTCGATGCCGGTCGTGGTGCCGGTCCGGTGTCCGAGCACCCGGTACGTACGGGCGAAGGGGAACTGGCGGACGGCACGCTGCGGCAGTGCGTAGACGATCAGGGCCACGATGACGAACACCACGATCTTGTCGAGGGAATCCGACAGCAGGCCCTGCTTCGTGGCCGCGACCAGCAGCTTGTCCCCCATCGAGCGGAAGACGGCGATGATCGCGTTGGTCCCGAACGTCCCGGCGGCCCCGAACATGAAGACGGCCACCGGCGCCGCGACGAGCCCGCCGACCGCCCCGACGACGAGCCCGGCCACGGGGGCGAGGTAGATCCGGCGGAACGCACCGTAGCGTGCGGCCAGGCCGGCGAGCAGCCCGACCAGGGCGGCGCCTGCCGCGAAGGGCAGCGCGAACGGGTTGAAGAGACCCCAGACGGCGTTGCTGATCGCGCCCGTCGCGGCGCCCGCCGCGGGGCCGGCCAGGACGGCGACGAGGACGGTGCCGATGGCGTCGAGGTAGATCTGCATCCCCAGGGAGCCTGCGATCTGGCCGATCGCGATGTTGAGGGCGATGCCCAGCGGCATGATCACGAGGGAACTCGTGCTGAGCATCGGCAGGATCCCGCCGACCAGCAGCGCCCCGCCCCCGAGGAACCCGAAGAGCGAGACGAGCGACGCCGTGCTCCCCATGCCGCCGGCGATCTCGGCCGGCTGGACGACGACGAGGAACACGTAGGTGGCCACGATGAGCGCAGCGCCGAGGACGATCAGGATTCGCCGCGGTCGTTGGGCGGTCGGCTCGGAGGCCAGGATCAGGGATGAACTCACGGTATTCCTTGGGCGCGGTGAAGGGATGAGGACGCACCTCATGTCACCTCGGCGCCGGCCGCGCAGCAGTACGCGGCAGCCACTAGTGTACCGGGTGCCTCAGCCGTGCAGGCGGGCGACCTGGGACAGCCTGCGCACCATCAGCTCGAACACCGCCGCGGGGTCGTTGCCCGTGACGATCCGCGCGTTGGGCTCCCGCTTCCACATCCCGGCGAAGTCGGCGACCGTCTGTCCGAAGGTGAGCGACGATCCCGTCTCGACGTCCACGGTCGCCAGGCGTTCGTCGAAACCCGCCTCCCCCGTCGCGACCATCGCGGCGAACAGGTCGTGGAGGTGCGCCACGTACCCCTGGTCGTACAGGCGGTGGAACTCCATGTAGAACCGGAGGGCATCGGACACGCAGGCGACGACGGCATTGCCGTTCGTGCTGCGCGTCCCCTCGGCCTCGTCCGGATCGAGGATCTCGGCCCCGGCTCCGGCGGCACGGGAGACGGCGTCGACGTGCGCGGGGGTGCACTCGATCCGCTCCGTGATCTCGAGCGCGCACACGATGGGCAGCTTTCCGACCGGCAGGCCCTCGTAGGCCGCGTAGACCTCCCGGGCCGCATGCGGGTCCACGTGCGTGTTCCACTCGGCGACCGGCGTGGTGTTCCCCGGATAGTTGAACGCGCCGCCCATGATGACGAGGCCTTTCAGGAGCATCGGCAGCTGCGGCTCGGCGCGGATCGCGAGCGCGAGGTTGGTGAGCGGACCCGTGACGAGCCCGGTGACCTGCCCGGGATGGTTCCGCACCGCCTCGACCCAGACGTCGACGGCGTGGCGCGCCGAGATCCCGCCGCGGGGTGGGGGGAGCACGGCGTAGCCGATGCCCTGGTCGCCGTGCGTCTCCTCGGTGGTGACGAGGGGGATCTCCAGCGGCACCTCGCTGCCGAGGGCGACCTCCACCCCGGAGGAGCCGCACAGCTCGAGCAGGGCGAGGGTGTTCGCAGCGACCTGCCGGGCGCCGACGTTGCCCGCGGTGCAGGTGATCGCCTCCAGCGTCACGTCCGGCGTCCCGAGGAGGTAGAGGAGGGCGATCGCGTCGTCGATGCCCGTGTCGGCGTCGAGCAGGAGGCGGTGCCGGCCGCGCTCGGAAGGCACCGTCAGTCCGCCGCCGTGGTGCGCAGGAGCTGCAGGCGGATGGTGCGGGCCGTCTCCATGTGCCGGCGAGCGATACCTCGGGCGTCGTCGCTGCGCCGCTCGGTGATGGCGCTGATCAGCGCCTCGTGCTCGAGGAGCACCTCCTGCCAGCGGTTGCCCACCGACAGGGTGGAGCGCGGCGTGTGGATGAGGTGGGTCGAGAGCCGCTGCAGGAGGTCCATGAGGATGGGGTTGCGCGCGGCCGCCCACAGCGAGGTGTGGAACTCGAGGTTGTTGGTGACTCGAGCGGTGTCATCGGGATCGACGACGGCGCGGTCGCGTTCCAGCAGCGCCTCGAGGCGCATGAGGTCCGCTGTCCCGCGGTTGAGCGCGGCCTGCCCGGCGGCTTCCTCCTCGAGCATCACCCGGAGGTCGTAGATCTGGATGACTTCCTGCGGGTCGATCTGCGGGACCTGGAGGCCGCGGGCGGCGCGTTCGAGCAGCCGTTCGTGCTGCAGCCGGCTGAGCGCCTCGCGCACGGGCGTCCGTGACACGCCGAACCGTTCCGAGATGACCACTTCCCGCAGGGCCGTCCCGGGCGGGTGCACTCCGGCGAGGATCTCGCCACGGAGGACCCGGAAGATCACATCGCCGTCCACGCGCGCCGACAGTTCCGCGGATTCTGCCATGGCGCCCTCCTCGGAGGTCTCGTGGTTCGGATGGTGAGGGCTGATGCCCTGCGGACGGCCCGGGCCGGGAGGCATGCCTCCCGGCCCGGAACCACGGGCCGGCGCTAGCTCACGAGCTGGCGCAGCACGTACTGCAGGATGCCGCCGTTGCGGTAGTAGTCGGCTTCACCCGGCGTATCGATGCGCAGGACGGCATCGAACTCGATCGGCGATCCGCCGTCGGCGGGGGTGGCGCTGACCTTCACCGTGCGGGGGGTGCGGCCCTCGTTGAGCGCGGTGACGCCGCTGACCGCGAACGTCTCCGTGCCGGTGAGGCCGAGGCTCACCGCGTTCTGGCCCTCGGGGTACTGCAGGGGCAGGACGCCCATCCCGATGAGGTTCGAGCGGTGGATGCGCTCGTAGCTCTCGGCGACGACGGCCTTGACGCCCAGCAGCGCGGTGCCCTTGGCGGCCCAGTCACGCGAGGACCCGGAACCGTACTCCTTGCCGGCGAGCACCACGAGCGGCGTGCCTGCCGCGCGGTAGTTCTCGGCGGCGTCGTACACGGCGGCCTGCGGCGCGTCGGGCTGCGAGAAGTCCCGCGTGAACCCGCCCTCGACGCCGTCGAGCAGCTGGTTCTTGATGCGGATGTTCGCGAAGGTGCCGCGGATCATGACCTCGTGGTTGCCGCGGCGCGAGCCGTAGGAGTTGAAGTCCTTGCGCTGGACACCCTTCTCGGTGAGGTACCGGCCGGCCGGGGTGTCCGACTTGAAGGACCCTGCGGGCGAGATGTGGTCGGTGGTGACCGAGTCGCCGAGCTTCAGCAGGACGCGGGCGCCGTCGATGTCCTCGACCGGGCTCGTTTCGCGCTGCATGCCGTCGAAGTACGGAGGCTTCCGCACGTAGGTGGACTCGGGATCCCAGGCGAAGGTGTCGCCGTCGGGCGTCGGCAGGGACTTCCAGCGCTCGTCGCCCTCGAAGATCGTCCTGTAGCTCGAGGTGAACATCTCCTCGTCGATCGAGGAGTCGATGACCTGCTGGACCTCGACCGGGTTGGGCCAGATGTCCTTCAGGAAGACGTCGTTCCCGGCTTCGTCCTGGCCGAGGGGCTCGGTGTCGAAGTCGAAGTCCATGGTGCCGGCGAGTGCGTAGGCGACCACCAGCGGCGGGGACGCCAGGTAGTTCATCTTCACGTCCGGGTTGATGCGGCCTTCGAAGTTGCGGTTGCCGGACAGGACGGCGGTGACCGCGAGGTCGTTGTCCTGGATGGCCTGCGAGATCTCGTCCTCCAGCGGGCCGGAGTTGCCGATGCAGGTGGCGCAGCCGTAGCCGACCGTGAAGAAGCCGAGCTTCTCGAGATACGGGATCAGGCCCGACTTCTCGTAGTAGTCGGTGACGACCTTCGAGCCCGGTGCCACGGAGGTCTTGACCCACGGCTTGGACACGAGGCCCTTCTCGACGGCGTTGCGCGCCAGGACCGCGGCGGCGAGCATGACCGACGGGTTGGACGTGTTGGTGCAGGACGTGATCGACGCGATGCTGACGGCGCCGTGGTCGAGCTCGAACTCGCGGCCGTCCTTCATGGTCACGCCGACCTTCTTCGACGGACGCGTGGAGCCGTTCGCCCCGGCGGGGACGGTCTCGCGGGGTTCCGCGTTCTCGTCGGTGACCGTCGACGTGGTGCCGGGCGTGAAGCTCGGCGAGTCGGAGGCGGGGAAGCTCTCCTGGGAGGCCTCGTCCACGGTGCCGCCGGGCGCGAAGGTCAGCTCGGGGTCGTTCGAGTAGTTGCGCAGGTCCTCGCGGAACTGGGCCTTGGACTTGGTGAGCTCCACGCGGTCCTGCGGGCGCTTGGGCCCGGCGATGGAGGGGACCACGGTGGACAGGTCCAGCTCCAGGTACTCGGAGAAGCGGATCTCGCGGGACGGGTCGTGCCAGAGTCCCTGCTCCTTGGCATAGGCCTCGACCAGCGCGACGTTCTCGGCCGGGCGGCCGGTGAGGCGCAGGTAGTCGAGCGTGACGTCGTCGATCGGGAACATGGCGGCGGTGGAGCCGAACTCGGGGCTCATGTTGCCGATGGTCGCGCGGTTGGCGAGGGGCACGGATGCGACGCCCTCCCCGTAGAACTCGACGAACTTGCCGACGACGCCGTGCTTGCGCAGGATCTGCGTGATGGTGAGGACGACGTCGGTCGCGGTGGCGCCGGCGGGGATCTCGCCGGTGAGCTTGAAGCCGACGACGCGCGGGATGAGCATGGAGACGGGCTGGCCGAGCATGGCGGCCTCCGCCTCGATGCCGCCGACGCCCCAGCCGAGCACGCCGAGGCCGTTGACCATCGTGGTGTGCGAGTCGGTGCCGACGCATGTGTCCGGGTACGCACGGAGCACGCCGTCGACCTCGCGGGTCATGACGGTGCGGGCGAGGTACTCGAGGTTCACCTGGTGCACGATGCCCATGCCCGGCGGGACGACCTTGAAGTCGTCGAACGCGGTCTGTCCCCAGCGGAGGAACTGGTAACGCTCCCCATTGCGCTGGTACTCGATCTCCATGTTGCGTTCGAGGGCGCCGGCGTTGCCGAACACGTCGATCTGCACGGAGTGGTCGATGACCATCTCGGCGGGCGCGAGCGGGTTGACCCGCTTGGGGTCTCCGCCGAGGTCCGCGACGGCCTCACGCATCGTTGCGAGGTCGACGACACAGGGGACGCCCGTGAAGTCCTGCATGATCACGCGCGCCGGGGTGAACTGGATCTCGGTGCTGGGCTCTGCCGCGGCATCCCACTGCGCGAGCGCGCGGACGTGGTCTGCCGTGATGTTCGCGCCGTCTTCGGTGCGAAGCAGGTTCTCCAGCAGGATCTTGAGGCTGAACGGAAGATTCTCGGCGCCCTGGACCGCGCTGAGCCGGAAGATTTCGTAGTTGGCGCCTGCGACGTCGAGAACGCCCTTTGCGCCGAATGAGTCCGCGGTCGACATGACGTTGGCTCCCTTCAGAGAGGTTGTGGAATAGCCTCATCCTATTCCACGGGCAGGGGCACTGTATACAGTCGTACACCGTGTCCCCGACCTCTCGGGACGAACCCCCGCGGCCCGGCTCAGCCCTTGTGCCGGACCGCGCCGCCACGGTCCGGATCGGACTGCAGCCCGAAAATGAGCTCCGCCTCCTCCTGGGACTCGACCCGGCTGTGGTCCACGACCGGACCGGTCCCGGCGATCTCGCGGATGAGTTCGATCCCGGCGACCGCTTCCTCCTTCGAGGCGTAGTAGGCGGACACCGCCACGAGGGTTCCATCCGGGGCGGTGAGCTTCACCCGGAAACCATTGTCGTGAGCGTCCACCAGTTTGAAATATCCAGCCATCGTCTTACCTCCTTGTAAGGGACAACTTCCGGGACCTGCGGTCCCTTATCATAAGCATTCTTACCGCTTCTGATACGGGGGCGTCGGATACTCCTGATCGAGGATCCGGAGTATCCACCGACCAACGCCCGCAGGGGCGTGAGTGAGAAGGAGCACGATGACCGAGTCGAGCAGTGCAGGCAACCCCGACGGCGCAACCCTGCCGTCCGACCACCCGCTCGGTCCCTCCGACGGACACGCCGACGGCCGTCCCGCCCCGGATCGGCGCGAGGAGGTGCTGGAACCTTCGCCCGGAGCGACGGGCCACCATGCCGCGAGCATCCGGGAGGAGCAGGGAAACCACGAGGCCGGCGCCGTGCCTGCAGCATTCGACGGGGACGACCCGGCGGGGCGGCCCGAAGGCGCCGACCGCCCGCGCCATCCGGAGGACTCCGCCCTCGAGCACGACACGTGGGACGGCGGCGCCGCGGATCGCTGACGCCGCTCAGCGGCCCCGAGCTGCGAGTCGGGCCACGAGGGACGACGGCGTCACCCGCGCCAGCGCCACGAGCGCCTTGTAGCGGAGGCTGGGGATGGAGACGGCCTTGCCGGCCGCGGTATCACGCAGCGCGTCCCGCACCACGGGACCGGCGTCGAGCCACAGGGCCGCAGGGACGGACGACGTGTCCACCCCCATGCGCTGGTGGAATTCCGTGCGGACGAAGCCGGGGCAGACCGCCGTCACCCGGATCCCCTCCCGCCCGTACGCGATATTCGCCCAGCGGCTGAAGCTGATCATGGCCGCCTTCGCGGCGCCGTAGGTACCCCGCGGGGTGAAACCGGCGACACTCGCCACGTTGATGATCGTGCCGGAGCGGCGGGGCCGCATCGACTGCAGGACCGCATGCGTCAGCGCGAGGGGCACCTCGATGTGGATCCTCAGATGGCGGATCTCGTCGTCGAGCGCATTGTCCGCGAACGGCGCGACCAGGCCGTAGCCGGCATTGTTGACGAGCACGGTGACGGGCGCCCTGCCGGGCTCGATGCCGGTGCCCGACGAGGTGACCGATGGGGCGCCGGGGAGTCGTGATGCGCCGGAGCCCTCCCCCGCGACCCGCAGGCGGTCGAGCACGCGGGCGAGCCCGTCGTCGTCGAGCAGGTCGGCGGCGATCGCCTCGACCGCGACACCCTGGGCGCGGTACGCAGCCGCCGCCTCCGCCAGGGGACCCGGGGATCTGGCGACCAGCACCAGGTCGCATCCTCGGGCGGCGAACTGGCGCGCGAACTCGGCCCCGATCCCCGACGTGGCCCCGGTGATCAGGACGGTTTCACTCATTCTCCAACCCTCTCCCAGGTCGGGCGGCGAGACAAGGCACCGCCCCCGGATCCGCCGTCCCGCCATGCAACGTCGATGCGACCCCCCGCCGTGTAGGTTCGGCCCTACTGGCGAGCGAGTGGCACCCACCTGCGCCTTTCGCCCGCCGGTTCCAGCGCCGACACCAACCGGCGCGACCGATGTGTCACGAGAGGAAGTTCCATGAGCGGTAACAGAGCTGTTGCGTACAAGGGACCAGGGAAGGTCGAGGTCATCGACACCGACTACCCGACATTCGAACTGAAGGACGGGCCGGGGGTGAATCCGGCCAATGTGGGCCGGGCCCTCCACCACGGCGTGATCCTGAAGACCGTCACCACCAACATCTGCGGCTCGGACCAGCACATGGTCCGCGGGCGCACGACGGCGCCGACAGACCTCGTGCTGGGACACGAGATCACCGGTGAGGTCGTCGAGGTGGGGCGCGACGTCGAGTTCATCAAGAAGGGGGACATCTGCTCCGTCCCCTTCAACATCGCCTGCGGACGGTGCAGGAACTGCAAGGAGCGCAAGACCGGCATCTGCCTGAACGTCAATCCCGCCCGACCCGGAGCCGCCTACGGCTACGTGGACATGGGCGGGTGGGTGGGTGGCCAGGCCGAATACGTCCTGGTGCCCTACGCGGACTGGAACCTGCTGAAGTTCCCGGACCGGGACCAGGCGATGGCGAAGATCCTCGATCTGACGATGCTGTCGGACATCTTCCCCACCGGCTATCACGGCGCCGTCTCGGCGGGCGTCGGCGTCGGATCGACGGTCTACGTCGCCGGTGCCGGCCCTGTGGGCCTCGCCGCCGCAGCGTCGGCACAGCTGCTGGGTGCCGCCGTCGTCATCGTGGGCGACCTCAACGAGGATCGGCTGGCCCAGGCACGGAGCTTCGGCTGCGAGACCGTCGACGTCTCCAAGGGTGATCCGCGGGACCAGATCGAACAGCTCCTGGGCGTGCCGGAGGTCGACTGCGGCGTCGACGCCGTGGGCTTCGAGGCGCGCGGCCACGGCAGCGGTGCGGCGACGGAGGCACCGGCCACGGTGCTCAACTCGCTGATGCAGGTGACTGCGGCCGGCGGTGCACTGGGCATCCCGGGCCTGTACGTCACCGGGGACCCGGGAGGCATCGACGAGGCCGCGAAGGTCGGGTCGCTGTCGCTCAGCCTCGGCACGGGATGGGCGAAGTCGCTGTCCTTCACCACCGGACAGTGTCCGGTGATGAAATACCACCGCGGCCTGATGATGGCGATCCTGCACGACCGCGTGCAGATCGCCAAGGCCGTGAACGCGAAGGCGATCGGGCTGGACGAGGCACCGCGAGGCTACGAGGAGTTCGACGCCGGAGCTGCGACGAAGTACGTCCTCGATCCGCACGGGATGGTCGCCGCCTGATCAGGGCGTCGTCCGCCTGAGCGGACCAGGAAGGGGCTCGGACCGTCGCGGTCCGGGCCCCTTTTTCCGGGGCCGGAATCACCCACCGCGGGTGAGTGTCGCAGACTGGGCCCGATAAATCCAGTAAAAATTCCCGATTTCACACAAAGTCAATCACGGTTGAGTACCGATTTGGCAACGAAACGAAATTACTCTACGGTAGGGGTAGTTCCCCGTCAGGGGAAAAGGAAAACGCTGCCGCTCACTGCGCAGCGATGAATGCCCGGCACCGCTCTCCACCGCTCGTTGCTCAACAGGCGGCTGCCGAACCATGACCTCTATATCGTCAAGGTGAGCAGCGGCGCGAAGAAGTCCGGGGACGGACCTAGTGCGGGTGGCCTTTCGGAGCATCGTAACCCCATGAACACTAATAAATTCAGCACCAGCGCGCGTCGTGGACTTGCAGCAGTTGCACTCACCGGCCTCGGCCTCGGCGCAGCGGCCGGTGCGGCCAACGCCGCCCCCGCCAGCGACTGGGATGCTCTGGCACAGTGCGAAAGCGGCGGAAACTGGGGCATCAGCACCGGTAACGGCTTCTCCGGCGGCCTGCAGTTCACCCCGTCGACCTGGGCCGCCTTCGGTGGTCAGGGAGCCCCCCAGAACGCCTCGCGCGAGCAGCAGATCGCTGTCGCCGAGAACGTCCTCGCCGGTCAGGGCTGGGGCGCATGGCCCGCCTGCTCCGCGAAGCTCGGCCTGAACGGTGCCGCGGCTCCGGGCGGCTCGGTCCAGTTCCAGGAAGCTGCGGCTCCGGTGCAGGTCCAGGCACCCGTCGCACAGGCACCCGTCCAGGCTCCGGTCCAGGTCCAGGCACCCGTCGCCGTCCAGGCTCCCGTCGTCCAGGCACCCGTCCAGGCGCCCGTCGCCGTCCAGGCCCCCGCCGTCGCTCCCGTGACACTGAGCGGCGAGACCTACACCATCCAGTCCGGCGATACCCTCAGCACGATTGCCGACAAGCTGGGCGTCGAGGGCGGCTGGCAGGCACTGTTCGCTGCGAACGCCGACACCGTCATCCACGCCGACCTGATCTTCACCGGTCACGTCCTGCAGCTCCCGGCCTAGTCCAGGAGCTTCCCCGGTCCGGTAGCGCGTAGAGCGCCCGCCGTCCCGCGCAAGTACAAGTACAAGCACAGAACAGTGGAGCCCCCGTCATCACGACGGGGGCTCCACTGTCTTATGTCCCGCCAGCAGATCAGCTGCAGGAGGTGGCGTCGACGTCGATCTTGAGGTTGTGGGCCACCGAGTAGTCGCGTTCCGGGGACGAGAACGCCACGAGGATGTTGTCGGCGCTGCCGTGGGTGACGCCGTCGGCGAGTTCCACCGTGACGATGATGTTGATGTGCGCGTCGGGCAGGAAACGGTAGCCCTCCGCGGGCACCGGCGGTCCGATCGGCTCGGGAGACGCCGTCGGCGTGGGCGCCGCGGTGTGCTCCTCGTGCGCACCGGCCTCCGGCGCCGTGTGGTGGTGTCCTTCGCGGTTCGCCGTCTGTACCTTCGCCGAGAGGATGTCGAGGCCCTCCGGGTTGCCGAGCTCCATCTCGCCGAACGTGAAGGTCTCGAGGGTGGGGTTGTGCAGCATGACGGTGTAGCGCAGGCGGCTGTCCTGGGGCTGGACGCCACACAGTTCCGCGCCGTCGACGCCCACGTTCAGGGGATCCTCGCCGAGGTCGCTGCCCACGGGCTCCGCCTTGCTGCCGTCCGGACCGGGGACCGCAGCGGCCCCGGACCCCTGCCCGCCGTCCGTGGTGTTCACCCCGAGCGGGTTCTCCTCGGCGGCCCCGCACCCGGCGAGCGCCAGGGACGAGGCGAGCGCAACGGCGAAGAGTGCGGCACCACGACGGTGCGGCGGTGCGGTCAGGAGTTTCACGGTGAGCCCATTCATGTCGGCCGGCCGCCGGACGGCGAGCATCCGGCGCTGGTGCCTGTCATTCGTTCCGCACCCCCCGACGGCTTGGTCCCGGCAGCGCGATCGCCGCCGCCGGCGTGAAGCCTCACGCGAGCGGCGTGCCTCCGGTGACGCCCAGCACCTCACCGGAGACGTACCGCGCATCGTTCGAGGCGAGGAACACGTACGCGCCGGCCAGTTCCGCCGGCTGCCCCATGCGTCCGAGCGGCGTACCCTCGCCGAAGGACTCCAGCTTCTTGCTGGTGGTCGTCGCGGGCTGCAGGGGCGTCCAGATCGGACCGGGGGCGACGGCATTGACGCGGATCCCGCGCTCCCCCAGCAGTTCGGCCAGGCTGAAGGTCAGGTTGTTGAGTGCGGCCTTGGTCGCGGCGTAGTCCATGAGGCTGCGGGACGGGTGGTACCCCTGCACGGACGTGGTGTTGATGATCGAGGCGCCGGCCGTCAGATGCGGCAGTGCGGCCTGCGTGAGCCAGATCGTGCCGTAGACGTTGGTCTCGAAGGTGCGCCGGAGCTGGTCGGCGTCGATGTCCGGCAGGCCGTTCGGCTGCGCGATGTGGTACCCCGCATTGTTGACGAGGATGTCCATGCCGCCGAGGCCGTCCACCACCTGGCGGACGGCCTCGGCGGCGTAGCCCTGGTCGCGGAGGTCGCCCGGCACGGCGAGGGCCGTCCGGCCCTCGGCGCGGATGAGCTCGAGGCAGCTGGCGCCGTCCTCCTCCTCCTCGGGGAGATACCCGATGGCGACGTCGGCCCCCTCCCGCGCGAAAGCGAGGGCCACGGCCCGGCCGATGCCGGAGTCACCGCCGGTGATGAAGGCACGCCGCCCGCTGAGGCGCCCATGCCCGGTAGAGCTGTCCTCGCCGTGATCGGGGCGGGGATCCATGCGCTCCGTGAAGCCCGGATACTCCTGCAGCTCGGATGAGGCATCGACGGCTGGCCCCCGGGGGTCGTCCTGGTCGAGGGTGCCTGACGGTTCGTTGGACATGATGCTCCTGGTGACGGCGGGAGGGTGGATACTAAGCCTACTGTCATTGTGTTTGGGGCGTCAGTCCTCTAGTAATGGACATATGACTGTGATCCTGAGGTCCCTTGAAACCGCCGTACCCGAGACGATCATGGTGCAATCCCAGGTCCGCGACGTCTTCGCCGCACAGTCGGGCCTCACCCGGCTCGGCCAGCGCCTGATCGGCGCGGCCTTCGATTCCTCGGGCATCGACACGCGCCACACCGCCCTCAGGGAATTCACCGTCGACACCGCGTTCGAGGACCCCGTGTTCTTCGACCAGAAGGAGCTGCGGATCCTGTCGCCGAGCACCAAGGTCCGTAACGAGGTCTACGCCGAGGAAGGGACGAAGCTCTTCGTCGAGGCGGCCCGCAAGGCACTGGATGCGGCGCCGGGCATCGAGGCGGCGGACGTCACGCATGTCGTCACCGCCTCCTGCACCGGCTTCTTCGCCCCGGGCCCCGACTACAAGGTGGTGCGGGCACTGGACCTCAAGCCCTCCGTGCAGCGCTACCACCTCGGCTTCATGGGCTGCTATGCGGCCTTCCCGGCGCTGCGCTCCGCGAAGGCCTTCTGCGACGCGGACCCCGACGCCGTCGTCCTCGTGATCGCCGCCGAGCTGTGCTCGCTCCATGTCCGGTCCTCCAACAACCCCGACACCATCGTCGGCTCGTCCCTGTTCGCCGACGGCGCCGCGGCGGCGATCGTCTCCGCCCGGGACATCCCCCTGACCGGGCCGGCCCTGACCCTCGACCACTTCGAGACCGTGCTGACCCCCGTCGGTGAGGAGTCCATGGCCTGGAACATCGGCGACGAGGGGTTCGAGATGGTCCTCGGCACGTACGTCCCCCACATCATCGACGAACACATCGTCGGGGCCCTCGAACCCCTGCTCGCTCGCGACGCGTCCCTGCAGGGCCTCGACTACTCGGAGATCGAGCACTGGGCCATCCACCCGGGCGGCCGCAGCATCCTCGACAAGGTCGAGGCCAAACTGGGGCTGACCCCGGACCAGCTCCTCCCCGCCCGCGAGACGCTGCGCGACTACGGCAACATGAGCAGCGCGACGGTGATGTTCGTCCTGAAGCACATCCTCGACCAGCCGGCCTCCGACGGGAACAACCGCATCTGCTCCATGGCCTTCGGCCCCGGACTCACGGTGGAGACAGCCCTGCTCACCAGGATCGGCGCCGGACCGGCCACCGGGGCGGCGACGACGGCGGCGGCTGCAATGACGACGGGGGCGGCCGCGGCGGCGGACACTGCGCCCGGACGCGGGTCCGACGACGTCGTGCCCGCCGATCTGGCGCCGATCCTCACCGAAGCGGGCGCATGAGGCCTCGAGGGTTCCTCGCCCGGCGCGATCCGGACGCCATCGAGGAGATGGACCGGCCGGACTGCGACCCCGCCAGGCTCGACCGGACGTATGCCCAGTTCGGCGTGGTCAACGCCGTCGTCTCCGGCTGGCGCCGCACATACACCTCACTCCTCCGCCCGGCGTTCTCCCGGGACCGCACGAACACGCTGCTGGACATCGGCGCCGGCGGCGGCGACGTCCCCCGCACGCTGGCCCGCTGGGCCCGGCTCGACGGGTTCCCGCTCGAGGTGACGGCGATCGACCCCGACGAGCGCGCCCACGCCTTCGCCACCTCGCGCCCACCCGTGGCCGGCCTGTCCTTCCGCCGGGCGCTGAGCTCGGAGCTCGTGGCCGAAGGGGCGGTGTTCGACGCCGTGGTCTCCAACCACGTGCTGCACCATCTCGACCGCGGTGCGTTCGACAGCCTGCTCGACGACACCGAACGCCTGGCGCGCACGGTCGCGGTGCACAGCGACATCGCGCGCCACCCGCTCGGCTACGCGCTGTTCTCGGCAGGCACCCTCCCGCTGCCCGGCTCCTACATCCGGCAGGACGGCCTGACCTCCATCCGCCGCAGCTACACGCCGGACGAGCTGCGCGCCGCGACCCGCGGACGCGAGCACTGGACGGTCCGCACGGCCGTGCCGTTCATCAACCTGCTCGTCCTCGAGCGCGGCCTCCCGGCGGGAGCCGACGATGCATGACGTGATCGTGGTCGGCGGGGGCCCCGTCGGCCTCTACACCGCCCTGCTGCTGCGGCAGGCCGGGCTCGACGCCGTCGTCCTGGAACGGCGCACGGAGCGCAGCAGCCATTCGAGGGCCATCGGCATCCACCCGCCGGCCCTGCGTGCGCTCGACGCCGGCGGCATCGCCGACGACCTGCGTGCGCGCGGGGTGCGGATCCGGGACGGGATCGCCCGGAGCGCGGGCCGGCACGTGGGCACCGTGTCTTTCTCCACCCTCCCGGGTGAGGAGAAGTACGTGCTCGCCGTGCCGCAGGCCGTCACCGAGGAGATCCTCGAGCGACACCTCGAGGACGGGTTCCCGGGCACGCTGCGGCGCGGCGTCGGCGTCGTCACGACGCACGACGCCGGGGACCACGTCCTGGTCGTGACCCGGGAGCAGGGCGGGGACCTCGTGCTCCGGGCCAGGCTGGTCATCGCAGCCGACGGCGCCCGCAGTTCCATCCGCGACGACGCCGGGATCCGCGCACCCTCCCGGCGCTATCCGGACTGCTACGTCATGGGCGACTTCCGCGACGCCACGGGCGATGGTGATGACGCCGTCCTGTACCTGGAGGCGGGCGGGATCGTCGAGTCGTTCCCCCTGCCCGGCGGTATCCGACGCTGGGTGGTGCGGGTCGGATGTCCGGTGGAACGCCCGACCGCCGCAGGCCTCGCACAGCTCATCCGGGAGCGGACGGGGGTCGGCGTCGACCCGGCGACCAACTCGATGCTGAGCGCGTTCGAGGTTCGGTCGCGTCTCGCCAGGCAGCTGGTGGCAGGCCGGATCGTGCTGGTGGGCGACGCCGCCCACGAGGTGTCCCCCATCGGCGGGCAGGGCATGAACCTGGGCTGGCTCGACGCCGTCGAACTGATCCCGATCGTCGCGGCATCGCTGCGGGACGGGCAGGACGTCGCAGTGCGGCTCGCGCGCTACGAGAGGGACCGCCGGGCGCAGGCAGCGCTGGCCCGCCGCAAGGCCGCCATCAACATGTCGCTCGGGCGACCCCTGCCGGACCTGGTCCTGCGTCCACGCAACGCGATGCTCGGGGCATTGATCAGGAACCGGGCCGTCCATCAGGGCGTGGCACGCGCGTTCACGATGCAGTGACGGCCACCTCCGGACGGGCCCCGACGACAGAACCCCGCCGGCGGTGCCACCGGACGCCGGGTGGCGTCGGGGTCGCTGCGGGGTTCGTCGTACGCTGCGGGACTACTTGCGGAGCAGGCCCTTCTTGACGTTCTCGGGGCGCTGCATCTCGCCCTGCTTCGCACCCATCACGACGACGATGCCGCTGAGGACGGGCAGGAGCCACTGCGTGATCTTGAGCTGGGACTGCGCCTTGGCCAGTTCGTCGCTCGCTCCGGGACGGGGCTCGGTTGCGCCCGCACTGCCCTGCTCGGCGAGCTCGCCGACCTTCTTGCCGAGGATGCCCGAGTACAGCGAGACGGCCATGCCGATCACGGTCACCACGGACTTCAGGACGGTGTTGGACCCGACGGAGTCCTGGGCTGCGACGCGGCCCTTGTTGCCGAGGATCAGGCCGATGCCTCCCGCAGCATGCGCCACGAAGGCCGCGGTCTGGACCGGGGCCCACTTCGCCCAGCCCAGCGAGGAGAGCCTCGTGCGCTCCTTGGGGTCCTTCGCCTTGCCGGTGGCTCCGTTGAGGCCTACGGCGCCCATCAGGGTTCCACCGAACCAGGCTGCCGCGCCGAGATCGTGGGCGGATCGTGCCAAAAGATTTCCTGCCATGATGTAAAGCTCCTTCGAGGTTGGTTCGACCTACCCCCAACAACTATCAGCCTGCTTAGGATTAAGCCATAGCGCATTCCGGAATCCGACCCGGGTGTGTATTTTTCCCCGGAACTGCTACGAAGGGCGCCCGATGGCGGAGAACAAGCACGACCTCGACGAGATCTGGACGCAGTGGAAGGACGCGGTGACCATGAGCCCCTCCCAGCTGGAGGCGTGGCTCGACACCGAGGAATCCCGATCGGTGGGCCAGAAGGACCCGGACGGCGGCGAGTCCGTGGGCCACGCGTCGGGCAGGCACATCATCAGCATCCTGCGCACGAGGCGGGACGAGCTCACGGACGAGGACGTGGAGCACATGCACAAGGTGGTGGGCTACGTGCACCGCCACCTCGCCCAGAAGCCGTCGAAGGAGGACATCAAGACCTCGAAGTGGCGGTACTCCCTGATGAACTGGGGCCATGATCCGCTGACCTAGCTGTACGGCACGGTACGGAACCGGGAAGGGCGCCCCGCGTGGGGGGCGCCCTTCCCTCCTGCCGGGACTACTTCTTCGACAGCGCGCTTTCCTTGTGCGCTGCCTGCTCGCCCGACTTCGCGCTCTCCACGGTGTAGTAGGGCTCGTCCTTCGAGGCCTTGAACTTCTGGTCGTCGAAGCTGAATTCCTTCTCGTGCTTCTCCACGACCTTTCCCTCGGTCGTGCCCTGCGGGGTGTTCCAGGTGACCTTGTCGCCCTTGCTGAATGCCATGGCGTTCCTTCCTCGGTGTACGTGGTCGAGCAGTGCTTCCGACACTGTCACCCCGCGAAGAAAAAAGGAAGCCTACTGATCAAGGTGGGTGGGAGCGAACAGGCGCATGAGCGTCTCGACGACGACGACGTTCGGCCCGTCCGCGGCGAGGCTCTCGCGGAGCGCCTCGCCGATGCCCTCGGGCGCCACCCGGCGTGCCGGCACCCCGAACGATTCCGCGAGCGCCACGAAGTCCGGCCGGGCGAGTTCGGTGGCCGTGGCCTGGCCGAACGCACCCTCCATGTACTCGCGGAGGATCCCGTAGCCGCCGTCGTCCACGATCAGCCACGTGACGGGGATGTCGTGCTGCCGCGCGGTGGCGAGTTCGGCGATGGAGTACATCGCGGAGCCGTCGCCGGACACGGCGAGGACCCGTGCGGGCAGGCCGCGCGATTCCAGTCCGACCGATCCGCCGATCGCGCCGGGGAAGCCGAAGCCGAGGCCGCCGGCCCCCTGGGCCGAGTGGAACTGGCCCTCGCGGGCGTCCCAGCAGCTCCAGGCCCAGTAAGCCGAGATCGTCATGTCCCAGAAGGTCTGCATGCCGGCCGGGACGGCGTCGCGGATGTCCTGCATGAACGCGCGCTCCTTGCCGAGGTCCTGCGCGTCGAGGCGTGCGCCGACCCGTGCGAGGGTCTCCGCCACGAGCGCCGCGGCGTCGTACCCCGGCAGGCGGTCGCGGTCCAGCGGTTCGAGCGCCGCGTCGAGCGCGCCGAGCGCCTGCCCGGCGTCGGCGCGGATGCCGAGCGCAGGCCGGTTGGACTCGAGGACGCGGGGTTCGGCGTCGATCTGGATGATGCGCCCGCGCGGCTCCATCGTGAAGTAGTTGGACGTCACCTCGCCCAGGGACGAGCCGATCACCAGCAGCACGTCCGCGTCCTCGAGGACCTCCGTCACATAGCGGTCCTCCACCCAGGACTGGAGGGAGAGTTCGTGGTGCCAGGGGAAGGCGCCGTTGCCGCCCGGCGAGCAGACGACCGGCGCGCCGAGCTTCTCGGCGATCGAGAGCAGCCACTTCTCCGCCCTGCCGCGCCGCGCACCGCCGCCGGCGACGATCGCGGGCCGCTTGGAGTCCTTGAGCCAGGCGACGGCCTCGCGCACCAGCTCGATCCGCGGCGGGTTGTCGAAGGGCTCCGCGAGCGCGTCCTCCACCTGCGGGACCATCACGGGGTCCAGCAGCACGTTCTGCGGCACCTCGACCCACACGGGGCCCTGCGGCGAGGACACGGCCTCGGTCCAGGCGTCCTGGATGGCGGAGGGGATGCCGGAGGCGTGCTGGATGAGCCGCTGGCTCTTCGTGACGTTCGCCGCCGAGGCCTTCTGGTCGTCCAGCTGGTGCAGCATGCCCTTGCGTCGAGCGCCCAGGCCCTCGAGCGGGATCTGGCTCGCGACGACCACCATGGGTACACCGGTGGCGTACGCCTCCTGCAGCCCGGCGAGGGACGTCAGCGCCCCGGGGCCGGTGGACAGGAACAGGACGCCGACGTCGCCGGTCGCCCGCGAGAAGCCGTCGGCCGCGAAGGCCGAGTTGTTCTCCACGCGGGAGGAGACGAAGCGGAGGTGGGAGCGGGACAGCGCGTCGAACAGGCCGAGTGCGTGCTGGCCGGGGATGCCGAACACTGTCGTCGCACCGAGGGCCGAGAGCGTCTCGACCACCAGGTCGCCGCCGTTGCGCTGGCTGGTGACGGGAGCGGGGGCCGCAAACGCGGCGCCTGCGGTGATGTCCATCTACTTCTCCTCGGTCATCGGAGCGGCGGCGGGGGTGAGGGTGTCGGCCATGAGGGTCACGAGGTCGTAGGCGACGTGGGACGCCGCGACCCCGGTGAGCTCCGCGTGGTCGTAGGCGGGCGCCACCTCGACGACGTCCGCGCCGACCAGGTTGAGCCCGCGCAGGCCGCGGAGGATCTCGAGCAGTTCTCGGCTGGTGATGCCGCCGGCCTCGGGCGTCCCTGTGCCGGGAGCATGGGCCGGGTCGAGGACGTCGATGTCCACCGAGACGTAGAGCGGGCGGTCACCGATGCGCTGACGCAGCTTGTCGACCACTTCGTCCACGCCCTGCCGGTAGACGTCGGAGGAGGTCACGATGCCGAAACCGAAGCGGCGGTCGTCCTCGAGGTCCCGGACGCCGTAGAGGGGTCCGCGCGTCCCGACGTGGGAGATGGCCTCGGTGTCGAGGATGCCCTCCTCGACGGCACGGCGGAACGGGGTGCCGTGCGTGTACTCGGCGCCGAAGTAGGTGTCCCACGTGTCCAGGTGGGCATCGAAGTGCAGCATGGCCACGGGTGATCCGGCCCGTTCGGCCGCGGCACGCAGGAGGGGCAGCGCGATGGTGTGGTCGCCGCCGAGCGTGACGAGCCGCGCGCCGTCGGCGGTCAGGTCCAGCGCGTTCTGCTGCACCGTCTCGATCGCCTCATTGATGTTGAACGGGTTCACGGCCATGTCCCCGGCGTCGGCCACCTGCACGCGCTCGAACGGCGAGACGTCGAGCGCGGGGTTGTAGGGCCGCAGCAGGCGCGAGGCCTCGCGGATGTGGTTGCCGCCGAACCGGGCCCCGGGACGGTAGGACACGCCGGAGTCGAAGGGCACGCCGACGACGGCGATGTCCGCGCGGTCCACCTGGTCCAGGCGCGGCAGGCGCGCGAAGGTGGCTGCTCCCGCGTAGCGGGGGATGCGGGAGGAGTCGATGGGGCCGAGGTGGCCGCCTCCCGTGACGCGCAGTTCTTCCACAGTGTCCATCCGATCCGGGCCCTCGAGAAGTTGCCCAATATGCATCAAAGGTTTTGTATCAGGCTATGGGCGCCGCCAGATCGGGTCAACCGTTGAACGTGAGGGAGGACAGCATGGCGCGGAGCCCCGCGTACTCCTCGGTCCCCAGCCAGGCCGTCGCGTCTGCGGGATCCGGGAAGCGGGTCTGGTCGAAGGTGGCGGTGAAGGCCACGAGCCCGTTCGTCCCCACGGAGGCGAGGGTGAACTGCATCGCGTAGACGCCATCGGCCGGCACCGGGCCCTGGTGCAGTCGCGCGGCGTACACCAGCTCCCCCGAGACGGGATCGGGGAAGTAGTCGAACACGAAGCTGACGGGACCGGGACCCCGGTCCACCTGGCCCGACAGGGCCGCCTAGGTTCCTGGCCGTTCCTGCCGTCCGCACCGCGGTCACGCTTCGGCATCGGGTCACCGTCGATCCTGTATCGCCCCGGACGGGTGGTTCGCCGTCGGCCCTGTTAAGGATGCATAAAGACCGGCTACCGGCCGGTACGGGGGTCCTACGGTTGTCCAGTGAGCTCTTCCGTACGTACCCCTCCGCAGCCCCGACCCCAGGCCGAGGCCAGGCAGCGCGTCGAGCGCTGGCTGCTCAACGAGTCCAGCCAGCCCGCCTCCCACCAGCCCGAGGAGGAGCGCGCCCAGTCGTGGTGGAAGGTCATGTGCCTGACCGGCGTCGACTACTTCTCCACCCTCGGGTACCAGCCCGCGATCGCCGCGGCCGCCGCCGGCGTCCTGTCCCCCCTGGCCACGCTCGTCCTGGTGGTCGTGACCCTGTTCGCCGCACTGCCGGTGTACAAGCGGGTGGCGTCGGAGAGCCCGCGCGGCGAGGGATCCATCGCGATGCTCGAGAAACTGCTGCCGAAATGGCGCGGCAAGGTCTTCGTGCTGGTCCTGCTCGGATTCGCCGCGACGAGCTTCCTCATCACCATGACGCTCTCGGCCGCGGATGCGAGCGCGCACCTCATCGAGAACCCGTTCGCGCCCGAATGGCTGCAGGGGCAGCAGATCCTCATCACGGTGCTGTTCCTCGGCGCGCTGTCCGGCGTGTTCCTGCGCGGATTCACCGAGGCCATCGGCATCGCCGTCGGCCTCGTCGCCGTCTTCCTCCTGCTCAACCTGTGCGTGATCGTCGTCGCCCTGGCCCAGATCGCGTCGCAGGGCGGGCTCGTGGGCTCGTGGTGGTCGGCGCTGACCACGCAGCACGGCAACCCCCTCATGATGATCGGGTTGGCCGTGCTGATCTTCCCCCGCCTGGCGCTGGGCCTGTCGGGCTTCGAGACCGGCGTCGTCGTGATGCCGCAGATCCAGGGCGGCCCCGATGACACCGAAGAGAACCCCACGGGCCGGATCGCCGGTGCGCACAGGCTGCTCACCTCGGCCGCACTCATCATGAGCGGCTTCCTGATCACCTCGAGCTTCGTGACCACCCTGCTCATCCCCGCCGCGGCCTTCGAGGAGGGCGGCGCCGCGAACGGGCGCGCACTGGCCTACCTCGCCCACCAGTACCTCGGCGACGGATTCGGTACCGCGTACGACATCTCGACCATCGGCATCCTCTGGTTCGCCGGGGCGTCCGCCATGACCGGCCTGCTCAACCTCGTGCCCCGGTACCTGCCGCGCTACGGCATGGCCCCCGAGTGGGCGAAGGCCGTGCGCCCGCTGGTCCTGGTCATCACCGTCGTCGCCATCCTCGTCACTTTCTTCTTCAAGGCCGACGTCGAGGCACAGGGCGGCGCCTACGCCACCGGCGTCCTCGCCCTCATCACGTCCGCGTCCGTGGCCGTGATGCTGTCGGCGCGGCGGCAGCAGCAGCGCGGCCGGACCATCGGGTTCGGGATCGCCGCGGGGGTCTTCGTGCTGACGACGGCGGTCAACATCGTCGAACGCCCCGAGGGGCTGAAAATCGCCGCCTGCTTCATCCTCGGCATCATCGTCATCTCGTTCATCTCCCGCTCGCGGCGGGCCTTCGAACTGCGGGCCACGAGCATCCGGATGGACGAGGCCGCGCTCTCCTTCGTCAGCGCGCAGGACGACGGCGAGATCCTGCTGATCGCCCACGAACCGAAACGGCTCAGCAGTGCCGCCTACCGGCACAAGCTCCAGCACGCCTGCGCGGTCTCCCACGTCCCGACCACCTCGAGGCCCCTGTTCATGGAGGTGACCGTCGACGATTCGTCCGACTTCGAGACGGAACTGCGCGTGCGCGGCGTGGTGCGGCACGGGTACCGCGTCCTCGAGGTCCACAGCTCCAACGTGCCGAACACCATCGCTGCCGTGATGCTGCACATCCGGGACGTCACCGGGCTCATGCCGCACGTCTACTTCCGGTGGACGGAGGGCGATCCCGTGGCCAACCTCTTCAAGTTCCTGTTCACCGGCGAGGGCGAGATCGCCCCGGTCACCCGCGAGGTGCTGCGTGCCGCGGAACCGGACGTGACGAAACGCCCCTGGGTGCACGTGGGCTGAGGCTCCCGCGTGCCGGAGGCGCTCCCTGCCGGGGCCCTGTTTGCCGGATCCCTATTTTCCGGAGGCCGCCGCGACGAGGGTCCACAGCACCACGGCCTGCCGTGAGTCCGGGTTGAGCCACGTGTGCGGTTCCCGGCCCGGGAAGGTGACGGTGTCCCCGGCGCCGAGTTCATAGCGGTCGTTCGAGAAGACCAGCACGAAGCGTCCCTCGACCACGTGCAGGGTCTCGACCTCGCAGTCCACGGAGTAGAGCTCGTCCTCGCCCCGACCGTGGGGTTCGACGACGGCGCGGATCACCTGGATCCGGCGCTCCGAGCGCGCCGTCAGGAGCCGTTCGTTGATGCCCTCCCCACCCAGGCTGATGCGGGGTGCTTCAGCGAGCCTCGTCAGGTGGGTCTCCGGCACGAGGAACAAGTCGCCGACCGAGATCGACAGCACCTGGCAGAGCGTCACGAGCGAGGCGACGGACGGCGAGGTCAGGTCCCGCTCCACCCTGCTCAGGAAGCCCTTGGTCAGGCCCGTGGAATCGGCGACCTGCTCGATGGTCATGCGCTGGGCCTGCCGTGCGGCACGGATACGGGATCCGATGGCCACGGGAGCGTTGGTGGGCTCGACGGGCAGGGCCTTCATGCGTGTCCTCTCCTACGGCGGTACCGCTTGCCCGCCCCTGCGGGCGGACGGTCCGCGAGCGTGCCACGATTGGCGCGTGAGCCGCGTCACGAGTAGCTTACAGGGCAACAATAGTTGCCCTGAGGGCACCCGATCGACTGTGACGACCGAAGGATTCATCCGTGCAAGCACTCAATATCGCCATCGTGGTGGCGTACCTCGTGGCCATGCTCGGCTTCGGGTGGTGGGGGAAGTCCCGCACCCGCAACGCCAGCGACTATCTTGTGGCCGGGCGGCGCCTCGGACCGTTCCTGTACACCGGCACCATGGCGGCTGTCGTCCTGGGCGGCGCCTCCACGGTGGGTGGGGTGGGGCTCGGCTACCAGTACGGCATCTCCGGCATGTGGCTCGTGGTGGCCATCGGCACCGGCGTCCTGCTGCTCAGCCTCCTCTTCGCCCCCACCATCCAGAAGCTGAAGATCTACACCGTCTCGCAGATGCTCACGCTGCGGTACGGCCACCGCGCCACAAGGGTGTCCGGGATCGTCATGCTCGCCTACACGCTCATGCTCTGCGCCACCTCGACGGGCGCCTACGCCACGATCTTCGTGGTGCTCTTCGGCTGGGACCGCGCCCAGTCCATCGCCATCGGCGGGGCCATCGTCCTCGTCTACTCGACGATCGGCGGCATGTGGTCCATCACCCTCGCCGACATGGCCCAGTTCGTGATCAAGACCATCGGCGTCTTCGCCCTCATGCTGCCCTTCTCCCTCGCTGCCGCCGGCGGCTTCGACGGCATCGCCGAGCGCGCCGGCGACGAGTTCTTCAGCATCACCGGCATCGGCGCGCAGAGCATCATCACCTACTTCGTGGTCTACACGCTCGGCCTGCTGATCGGGCAGGACATCTGGCAGCGCGTCTTCACCTCCCGGACACCGGAGATCGCCCGCTGGGGCGGCTCGGTCGCCGGCATCTACTGCATCCTCTACGGCGTCGCCGGCGCCGTGATCGGCATGAGCGCCAGTGTCATCCTGCCCGCCATCGAGTCCAAGGACGACGTCTACGCGGACGTCGCCCTGAACGTCCTGCCGATCGGCATCGGCGGGCTCGTCCTCGCCGCAGCCGTCGCCGCGATGATGTCGACGGCGTCCGGCGCGCTGATCGCCGCCGCCACCGTGGCACGGACCGACGTCGTGCCGTTCGTGGCCGGCTGGTTCGGGAAGAGCGACGGCGAGCGCTCGGCGTCGGAGCACGACATCGCCTCGAGCCGCTGGTGGGTCCTCGGCCTCGGTCTCGTCGCGATCGTGCTCGCCGTGATCGTCCAGGACGTCGTGGCCGCCCTGACCATCGCCTACGACATCCTCGTGGGAGGGCTCCTCGTCGCGATCCTCGGCGGCCTCGTGTGGCGCCGCGGCAACGGGATCGGCGCCGGTGCCTCCATGGCGGCGGGCACGCTCGTCACTCTCGGCGTCATGGCCTACCTCGAGATCACCGCGGAGAACCAGTACGACGGCGTCTACGCCAACGAACCGATCTACTGGGGCCTGGCGGTGTCCGCGATCGTGTACGTGGCGGTATCGCTGGGTACCCGGGCCACCGATCCCGCCGTCATGGACGCGTGGGACCGGCGGGTCGCCGGCGAGGTCCCGGAGGACCTCCCGGTGGCGACTGCCCGCTGACGGTCGAAGGCGAGAAGGGCTCCCGGCCGCAGCCGGGAGCCCTTTCCTCGTCGGTTCGGAAGGCCTCAGCGTCCGACGGTCGACGATCCCCCGTGACGGCCGGCGGTGTCGGCGCTGCCTGCCGGGCCGGTCGGGACGGCATCCCCGCTGTCCTTCGTGTCGTCGGTGTTGCTGGAGTCGTCGTCGAGCCCGGCGACCCGGCGCCCGCGCGTGCCCGGGCGCTCATCGGCGCCATCGGCGGCGGCCAGGGCAGCAGCCTTCAGGGCCTCCTGCTCCTCCTTGGGGGTCGAGCTCAGGCCGTGACCCGTCTCGTCGAGGGCCGTCTGCACCTCGGCATCCTCGACCTCCTGCCGCGTGATCTCCTCGTCCTTCTCCCCGTTCCAGGCCTTGATGGCCGCCCAGACGACCGCGGCGACCGGGACGGAGAGGATCGCACCGATGATGCCCGCCAGGATGGTGCCGGCGGTCAGGGCGAACAGGATCACCAGGGCGTGCACCTGCAGCGTGCGGCCCATGACCACGGGCTGCAGGAAGTTGCCCTCGAGCTGGTTCACCACGATGACCACGATGATGACGATGAGCGCCACGAACGGCCCGTTGGCCACGAGCGCGATCAGGGCCGCGAGGACACCGGCCAGTGTGGCGCCGACCAGCGGGATGAAGGCGCCGATGAACACGATCGCCGCCAGCGGGAGGGCCAGCGGGACTCCGAGGACCAGCAGCGCGCCGCCGATGAACACGGAGTCGACGAGTGCCACGATCGCCGTGCCGCGCACGTAGCCGCCGAGGACCGCCATGCTGCTGTAGCCCACCCGGCGGGCCTTGACGAGCCGCTTGCCCTTGAAGGCGCGCAGCATGAAGGCCCAGATCTTCTCGCCGTCCTTGAGGAAGAAGAACAGGATGACCACCATGAGCAGGCCGCCGGCGAAGAAGTTGCCCGCCGCGCTGAGGCCCGAGATGGCACCGGCACCCGCCGTACTGCTCGTCGCGAAGTTGATCACCGAGTCACGCGCCTGCTGGATCTGCGCGTCGTCGATGGGGATGGGACCGTTCTGCGCGAAGGCGTAGAGCTTGTCGAAGCCCTCCGTCGCGGAGGAGACGAGCTCACCGGCCTGCCCGACGACGGCGAAGACGATGCCGGTGATGAGCCCACCGAAGACGAGCAGGAGCAGGAGGAAGGACACGGTGGTGGCCAGGGACGAACCCCAGCCCTTCCGTCGCAGCCAGTTCACGAACGGACCGATCGCGGCCGCGAGGATGATCGCGAGCAGCATGGGGATCACCACGAGCCGCACCTGGATCAGTGCGTACACCGCCACAACACCCAGGACCAGCAGCAGGAGCACCTGCGCGGCCCGGATGCTCGCGTTGCCGAGGCTGTCACGCCACGGGCCCTTCGCGGCGGGCATCGCTGCCCGCACGTCGGTTGACTGGGTCATCGACCGTCACCTTTTCCTTCGGCCCGATGGCCATCGTTGATCAGTTGGGAGCGCACCTCGCGGCGGAGGACCTTGCCGATCAGCGATCGGGGCAGGTCCTCCACCTGCACGATGATGCGTGGGACCTTGTAGGCGGCGAGCGCGCCGCGGCAGGACGAGCGCAGCGCCTCGACGTCGAGGGTGGCACCCGGCGCGAGGATGACGGCGGCGGCGACGTCCTCGCCGCCGCCGTCCCGCGGGAGTCCCACCACGGCGGTGTCGGCGACGCTGGGGTGCGTCCGCAGGACGCCCTCCACCTCGCTCGGTGAGACGTTGAAGCCGCCGGTGATGATGAGTTCCTTGATGCGGTCGACGATCGTCAGGAAGCCGTCCTCGTCCATGCTGACGATGTCGCCCGTCCTGAACCAGCCGCCGTCGAGCAGGGAGTCCTCGGTCTCGTCCGGCCGCCGCCAGTACCCCTGGAACACCTGGGGCCCCTTCAGGAGCAGCTCGCCGGCCTCGCCCGGGGCACGGTCGCGGTGGGGATCCTCCGGGTCGACGATGCGGACGTCGGTGCCGGGGAACGGGACGCCGATGGTGCCGGGGCGCCGGGTGGGGCCGATCGGGTTGCCGGCCGAGATGGGCGACGTCTCCGTGAGCCCGTAACCCTCGATGAGGTAGCCGCCCGTGGCCGCCTCCCAGGTCTCCACCGTGGCCTGCGGGAGATTCATGGCTCCGGAGATCGCGAACCGGATACTGCTGAGATCCACCCCGCGCTCGGCCGCGCCGGCCGCGAGCCGGTCGTAGATGGGCGGCACCGCCGGGAGGAACGTGGGCGGGCTCTTCCGGACGGCGTCGAGCACCAGCGGCACGTCGAAGCGCGGGAAGAGGACGAGCTTCGCGCCGATGCTCACCGCGAAGGTCACACACAGCGTGAGCCCGTAGGCGTGGAACATCGGCAGGACGGCGTAGACGGTCTCGCGGCCCGCATCGAGGCCGGGCACCCAGGCGCGACCCTGGGCCGCGTTGGCCAGCAGGTTCCGGTGCGTGAGGATGGCGCCCTTGGGGACACCCGTGGTGCCGCTCGTGTACTGCAGGACCGCGGTGTCCTCCGCCGAGGGGCGCGGGTGCCGGTCCGGCAGCGGCCGGTGATGGAGCAGCTCCCGCCAGGCGACGACCTTCCGGGGACCGGTCAGCTTCTCCCTGGTCGTGAGGGCCTCCTTCGCCTCCCGCGCGCGGCGCACGGGGAGCTTCAGCGCCAGGCGGCGCGAGGCGGGCATCGCCCCGATGAGGTCCACCGACACCACCGTGGTGACCGGGATGTCCGCCGGCAGCCGTTGGACGCGCGGAACCACCCTGTCCCAGACGATCGCCGCCTTGGCGCCGTGGTCCTCGAACTGGTGCCGCAGCTCACGGTCCGTGTAGAGCGGGTTGTGCTCGACGACGATCGCGCCGAGTCGGAGGACGGCGTAGAACGCGACGATGTGCTGGGGGCAGTTCGGCAGCACGAGGGCCACCCGGTCCCCTGCCCCGACCCCGAGGGACCGCAGGCCGGCCGCCGCCCGGGCCACCGCGGCACCCAGCTCCTCGTAGGTCGTGCCCGCGCCGAAGAACTCGAGGGCCGCACGCGGGCCGTGAGCCGCCACCGACGCGTCGAGGAGGTCGGACAGGGTGCCCTCGGGCACGCTGAAGGACCGGGGCACACCCGGTGCATAGCTTTCGACCCAGGGGCGGGCTGCCAAATCCATAAGCCTGCTTTCTGTTATCCGTCCGACTGTATCGCGCAGCCGGTGCGTTCCGGTACTCGAACATACCGCCGGAGCCCGGGGAACCGATGACGACGGCCACCGGTCCATCCGGTAGCATTGTCGGTCGAAGGGGAGTAGCTCCGCACCCATGGGGTGCGCGGCCTGTCGACATACTGGCGCCATCGGCGCCCGGCAGTCCACCGGTACATCCGGCGAGCGAGACCTTCGGCCGACATGACGCATCTGTGGTCCCCGGCCGGAGTCTCCCAGCTTCGGATCGGAGCGCACATGCCCGAACACCCGGAGCATTCCCTTGAACACCCCCGAGCACAATCCCGAGAACACCCTCGGACAGCCTCCGTCCCGCGACGACGTGAAGCGCTGGCGCCAGTACCTCGCCGACGAACGCGCCGAAGCCGCCACCTACCGCGATCTCGCCCGGCGCAGGACCGGCGAGGAACGCGAGATCCTCCTCGGCCTCGCGGAGGCCGAGGGCCGCCACGAGGCACACTGGCTCGCGCTCCTCGGCGACGACGCCGGACGGCCCCTGCGGCCGTCGTTCCGCAACAGACTCCTGGGTGTGCTCGCCCGGCGCTTCGGCTCCGTCTTCGTCCTCGCCCTCGCACAGCGGGCCGAGGGCCGCTCCCCCTACGCCTCGGACCCCTCGGCCACGAGCGCGATGGCCGCCGACGAACAGATCCACGAGGAAGTGGTGCGCGGCCTCGCGACCCGCGGCCGCAACAGGCTCTCCGGCAACTTCCGCGCTGCGGTGTTCGGCGCGAACGACGGCCTCGTGAGCAACCTCGCCCTGGTCCTGGGCATCGGCGCGACCGGCGTCTCGACGTCGTTCATCCTGTTCAGCGGGCTGGCCGGCCTGCTGGCGGGCGCGCTGTCGATGGGTGCCGGCGAATACGTGTCCGTCAGGTCGCAGCGCGAGCTCCTGTCCGCGACGCGCCCCACGCAGATCACGCTCACGGCCGCCAAGGAACTCGACATCGCCGCGAACGAGCTGGTGCTGGTGTACCGAGCCAGGGGCATGACGCTCGCGGCTGCGGAGCACCGCGCCTCGGAACGCCTGGGCCTGCTCGGCTGCGACTGCGATCCGAGCTTCTCGCTCCAGCCCGACGAGGACGACGCCGTCGACGAGCACGAGGCGGTCGGCACCGGCCTCGGGGCCGCCGCCTCGAGCTTCTGCTTCTTCGCCTCCGGCGCGATCATCCCTGTCCTGCCGTACATGCTGGGACTGAGCGGCGCCCTCGCCGTCGTCGTCGCCTGCTTCCTCGTGGGGCTGGCGCTGCTGGCGACCGGGGCCGTCGTCGCCCTCCTCTCCGGCGCCTCGCCACTGCGGCTGGCGCTCCGGCAGCTGGGCATCGGACTCGGTGCGGCTGCCGTGACCTACGGGCTCGGTCTGCTGTTCGGCACGTCGGTGGCCTGATCCGGGCATCCGGCGGGCATGCCCGGCGCACCTGCCGGACCTGCGGCCGCGTGCGCCCTCCGCGAACTCCATTCCGCCACGACGGCAGCAGTGCTGCACTGGTCCCTATGGACGAGCAGGAGGCCCTCGACGCATACTCGGCGGCGGTCGTGCGCATTGCCGAGTCCACACTGCCGTCGGTGGCGGCGGTCTCGGTGCGCACCGCCCGCGGCGCGGGGGCGGGCAGCGCGTCCGTGATCTCCACGGAGGCGCACCTGCTCACGAGCGCGCACGTGGTCGCCGGCGCCCAGCGCACCGAGGTCGCGTTCGGCGACGGGACCGTGCTCGCCGCGCGCGTCGTCGGCAGGGATCCGCTGTCGGACCTCGCCGTCCTCGAAGCGGACGGCAGCACGCCCCCGCCGGTCCCGTGGGGGGATGCGACCAGGCTTCGTGTCGGGCAGCTCGTGGTTGCGCTCGGCAACCCGCTCGGCCTGGCCGGCAGCGTCACCGCGGGGATCGTGTCCGCGCTCGGCCGCTCACTGCCCACGCTGTCAGGGCGTGTCGTGGACGAGGTCATCCAGACCGATGCGACCCTCAATCCGGGCAACAGCGGCGGCGTGCTCGCCGACAGCGCAGGACGCATGGTCGGCGTCAACACCGCCGTCGCCGGCATCGGACTCGGGCTTGCCGTGCCGATCAACCCGACCACCCGTGCGATCATCGACGCGCTCATCACCAACGGCCGCGTCCGGCGCGCGTGGCTGGGGGTGGTCGGACCGCAGATCACCCTCAGCCCGGAGCTCGCGGCCCGTGTCGGGGCGCGCACCGGGATGCAGGTGGCATCCGTCATCGCGGGCAGCCCCGCCGCAGGCGCCGGGGCCCGTGCCGGTGATGTCGTCGTCTCACTCGACCGCGTCCCCGTTCACAGCGTGACGGGCATCCAACGGCTGATGGTCGAGCAGGCGATCGGCCGTCGGATGGAGATGACGGTGTGGCGGAACGGCGCCCTGGTGGACATCGTGGTGGAGCCCGAGGAGCTGCGCGTCCCGTGACGAGGGGCGCCTCGCCGCCCTCGAGGGTGCCTATGCGGGGTCGCGCTGCTGCAGGACGTAGTCCTCGAGCTTCCCGAGGGTCGCCTCGATGCTCGCGGGGTGCCGGCGGGTGAACCCGGTGAGCCTGAACACGAAACGCCACCGCACGGCGCGCCCGTCCCACTCCTCGCGCACGAGCGTCCCGCCGTCCCGTGGCTCGAGCGTGTAACGCCAGACGTGGGCGGAGAAGTGCCGCCAGGCGATCCGGCGACCCTCCTCGAACTCGACCACGCGGTTCAGGATCTTGTAGGAGGGCCCCATCTTCATGTCCATCCCGAACTTCGCGCCCAGCGACAGCCGCTGAGGCCCGTTGGGCTGTTCGCCGCGGACCGTCCCCGACCCGTCGATGACGCTGTGCAGGGCCGGTGTCGCGAGGACCTCGAAGATGCGGTCGGCGGGCGCCGCGATGATGCGTTCCCTGGAGATGAGGTAGGCGGAATCCGTGCCGGGCGTCGTCGTCATGCCTTCATTCTGCCCGCTCAGCGGTCCGCCGTCGGCCACATCCGGGCCCGACGCCGAAGGGCCCCCCGCGAGGAGGGCCCTTCGGTCCGTGCCGTGGTGCGATCAGGGCTTGAGGAGCACCTTGATGGCGCGGCGCTCGTCCATGGCCTTATATGCTTCCGCGGCGTCCTCGAGGGGCATCTCGACGTCGAAGACGCGGCCCGGGTTGATCGTCCCGTCGAGGACGTCCTTCAGGAGTTCCGGGATGTAGGTGTGGGCCGGTGCCATCCCGCCGCCCACGGTGATGTTCTTCGCGAAGAGCACGCCGATGGGCAGCTCCGGTCCGCCGGCGGGGACGCCGACGAAGCCGAGGTGTCCGCCGGGACGCGTGCTGCGCAGGGCCTGGTCCATCGACTCCTTCGTGCCCACGCACTCGAGGACGGAGTCTGCGAGGACTCCCCCGAGCAGTTCGCGGACCTTCTCCACGCCTTCGTCGCCGCGTTCGGCGACGATATCGGTGGCGCCGAACTCGCGGGCGAGCGCCTGGCGGTCGGCGTGGCGGGACATGGCGATGATGCGCCCGGCACCCAGGCGCTTCGCGGCGAGGACCCCGCACAGGCCCACGGCGCCGTCACCCACGACGACGACGGTGCTGCCCGGGCCGACATTCGCGGACACCGCGGCGTGGTGTCCGGTGGACATCACGTCGGAGAGGGTCAGCAGGCTGGCCGTCAGGGCGGCGTCGGGCTCGGTCACGCCGTCCACCTTCCGCAGGGTGCCGTCGGCCTGCGGGACGCGCACTGCTTCCCCCTGTGCACCCTGCACGAAGTCGCCGTGCTCGTCGGTACTGCCCCAGCCGACCAGGTGGTCGCACGCCACTGTCACACCGTTGAGGCACTGCGGGCACGCCCCGCAGCTGTCCACGAACGGCGCGATCACGAAGTCGCCCACCGCGATGTCGCGGACGTCGTCGCCCACGGACTCGACGACGCCGACGAACTCGTGGCCGATCGCCTTGGGCTCCTTGGTGGGCCGGACACCCCGGTAGGGCCAGAGGTCGGACCCGCAGACGCAGGACGCCGTGACGCGCACGACGGCGTCCGTCGGCCGGATGATGCTCGGGTAGTCCCGGTCCTCGACCCGGATGTCGCCGGGCCCGTGGATGATGGTGGCGCGCATGATGATCTCCTAGAAGCTTGCTTGACGCAATCGATTGTCCCCTTTTGCCACCTTACAAGCCGCGCGCCGGGAGGCTCTACTGCCGCCGCACGTCCACCGCCTCCTTGAACTGGTGCTCCAGTTCCTCCAGGGTCTTCCCGCGGGTCTCGGGGATGTGGCGGCGGGCGAAGGCGATCGCGGCGACGCCGAGGACCACGAACACGAAGAAGGTGTTCGAGATGCCGATGGCGTCCATGAGGATCGGGAAGCTGAGGCTGACGGCGAAGTTGACCATCCACAGGACGAAGACCGCCGCGCCCATGCCGAGGCCGCGCAGCCGTACGGGGAAGATCTCGGACAGCATGAGCCACGTGACCGGTGAGATGGCGCCCTGCTGGAAGGCGAGGAAGGTGACGGTGAGGGCCAGGACCAGGAAACCGCGGGCCGTTCCCTCCGGCACCAGGAGCGAGACGAGGCCGATGGCGAGCAGGGCCGACGTCGTCCCGATCTGCCCGACGAGCAGCATGGGGCGGCGCCCCACCCGGCCGAGCAGCCAGATGCCGACGAAGGTCGCCGCGACCGAGATGAGCCCGTTGGCGATGTTCGCGGTGAGCGCCGCCTGTGTCCCGAACCCGGCGACCTCGAGGATCCGCGTCCCGTAGTACATGATCGAGTTGACGCCGGTGATCTGCTGGATGACGGCGAGCCCGAGCCCGACGACGAGGATGCGGCGGAGCCAGGGCTCACGCAGGTCGCGGAGGCCCGCGCGGTCCCGCCCGCGGTCCTCGACGGCCAGTGCCTTCAGCGCCGCGAACTCGGTCCGCGCGACGGCCGGCGGGCGGAGCGACTCGAGGACCCGCAGTGCGGATCCGAACGCGCCCCGTGCCGCCAGCCAGCGGGGGCTCTCCGGGACGAAGTACATGCCGATCCAGAGACCGATGGCCGGCAGCGTCGCCAGGACGAGCATCCACCGCCAGATCCCGTGGCTGTCGCCGAAGGCGCTGCCGAGGAATGCGCTGCTGCTGAACGCCAGAAGCTGGCCCGTCACGATCATGAGCTCGTTGCGGGTCACGACCTGCCCGCGCCGGGCGGCCGGGGAGAGTTCGGCGAGGAAGATCGGCACGAGTACCGAGGCCCCACCGACCGCCAGCCCGAGGATGAGCCGCGACGCCACCATCACCGTGACATCGGGCGCGAGGGCGGAGCCGAGCGTCCCCCCGAGGAAGACGGCCGCGAGCACCATGATCATCCGCCGACGCCCGTAGGCGTCGGCGAGCCGGCCCCCGGCGAGGGCCCCGAATGCGGCCCCGAAGACGAGCGAGCTCGCGACGAGGCCTTCGGCGACGGCGGTGAGGCGGAGATCGTCCACCATGAACGGCAGCGCGCCGTTGATGACGCCGGTGTCGAAGCCGAACAGCAGGCCGCCGAGGGTCGCCACCCAGGTGGCGCGCCGGAGGTATCCGCGCTGCCGGCGCCCGTCGGCCGCCGCGGCGGCCGTGCCGTTCCTGGTCAGGCTGCTCATGCCCTCAACTCCTGCTGGTAGTGATCGTCCTCCGGCTCCTGCTCCGGCGTCCCAGGTCCCTCCCACGCGAAAGCCTCCCCCGCATGGATGCGGGGGAGGCTTGTCGGGTCGCCGGGGATCAGAGCGTGGCGTAGACCTCGCGGAGGAGCCTGGCGGTCTCGGACGGCGTCTTGCCGACCTTGACGCCGGCGGCCTCGAGGGCTTCCTTCTTGGCCTGCGCGGTTCCGGCCGAACCGGAGACGATCGCACCGGCGTGGCCCATGGTCTTGCCCTCGGGGGCGGTGAATCCCGCGACGTAGCCGACGACGGGCTTGGTGACATTCGCCTTGATGAACTCGGCGGCACGCTCTTCGGCGTCCCCTCCGATCTCACCGATCATCACGATGGCCTTCGTCTCGGGATCCGCCTCGAAAGCCGCGAGGGCATCGATATGGGTGGTCCCGACGACGGGGTCGCCGCCGATCCCGATGGCCGTCGAGAAGCCGAGGTCGCGGAGTTCGAACATCATCTGGTAGGTCAGCGTGCCGGACTTCGAGACGAGGCCCACACCGCCCTTGCCCGTGATGTTCGCCGGGGTGATGCCCACGAGGGACTCGCCGGGCGTGATGATGCCCGGGCAGTTGGGGCCGATGATGCGGGTGATCTGCTGACCGTCCGCGTCGACCTTCGACTGGGCGAGCGCCCAGAACGCGGCGGAGTCCTGCACGGGGACACCCTCGGTGATGACCACGACGAGCCCGATGCCGGCCTCGATGGCCTCGACGACGGCGTCCTTCGTGAAGGCCGGCGGGACGAAGACGATCGACACGTCGGCGCCGGTCTCCTTCTTCGCTTCCTCGACCGTGCCGTACACGGGGAGGGTGACGTCACCGTGGGTCACCGTGGTGCCGGCCTTGCGGGCGTTGACGCCGCCGACCACCTGGGTCCCGGCCTTCAGCATCAGGGCGGTGTGCTTGGTGCCCTCGCCGCCCGTGATGCCCTGGACGATGACCTTGGAGTCCTTGTTGAGGTAGATAGACATGTGGGGAACCCTTTACTTTCCGTTGGCCAGCGCGGCGGCCTTGTCGGCGCCTTCGTCCATGGTGTCGGCGAGCGTGACCAGCGGGTGGTTTGCGTCGGCGAGGATGCGTCGGCCTTCCTCGACGTTGTTGCCGTCGAGGCGCACCACGAGGGGCTTGTTGGCCTCGTCGCCGAGCATCTCGAGGGCCTTGACGATGCCGTTGGCGACGGCGTCGCACGCGGTGATGCCGCCGAAGACGTTCACGAACACGCTCTTGACCTGCGCGTCGTTGAGGATGACGTCGAGACCGGCGGCCATGACCTCGGCCGAGGCTCCGCCGCCGATGTCGAGGAAGTTGGCGGGCAGCACGCCGCCGTGGGCCTCGCCGGCATAGGCGACGACGTCGAGGGTCGACATGACCAGGCCCGCGCCGTTACCGATGATGCCGACTTCGCCGTCGAGCTTGACGTAGTTGAGGTCGTGCTCCTTGGCCTTGGCCTCGAGCGGATCGGTGGAGTCCGTGTCCTCGAGCGCAGCGTGGTCCGCGTGGCGGAACCCGGCGTTCTCGTCGATCGTGACCTTGCCGTCGAGCGCGAGGATGTCACCGTTGCCGGTCTTCACGAGCGGGTTGACCTCGACGAGCGTCGCGTCCTCCTTCACGAAGACGTCCCACAGCTTGAGGATGGCGTGGACCACTCCCTCGCGGAGCTCGGGGGCGAAACCCGCGGCGTCGACGATCTCCTCGGCCTTGGCCTGGTCGATGCCCGTGCCGGGGTCGACGGCGATCCGTGCCAGCGCATCCGGACGCTCGACGGCCAGCTGCTCGATCTCCATGCCGCCTTCCACCGAGCACATGGCCAGGTAGTTCCGGTTGGAGCGGTCGAGCAGGACGGAGAAGTAGTATTCCTCGGCGATGTCCGCGCCCTGCGCGATCATCACCTTGTGGACCGTGTGCCCCTTGATGTCCATCCCGAGGATGTCCGAAGCGTAGGTGAAGGCCTCATCGGGGGTCTTGGCGACCTTGACGCCGCCGGCCTTGCCGCGACCGCCCACCTTGACCTGGGCCTTGACGACGACCACGCCACCGATCTTCTCGGCTGCTGCTCGTGCTTCTTCTGGGGTCTGCGCCACGATGCCGGCAAGCACGGGAACCCCGTGTGCCTCGAAAAGATCGCGCGCCTGATATTCAAACAGGTCCACTTAGCTAGTGTCCTTCTACGTCGAAGTAGGTTTACAAGAGGGAACTTTAGCCCCTCGGGCCTGAGGCCCTCCCCAGACTATCGGTTTAGTGAGGAAGCCCACACTTCTATCCCGTGTAGAAAGTTGCGCCCGGCCGGCAGGGACTGCTAGCAGGATCCCGCCGCCGGCTCCTGGCCTCGATCGGGGCGGGTCAGGCCACCTTGGTCAGTGGAGCGTAGCGCAGCAGCAGCCGCTTCTCGCCGACGTCGAACCGGACCTTGGCCACCGTCTTGTCGCCGGCCCCCTCGACGGACAGGACCGTGCCGTTGCCGAAACTCGTGTGGTTGACATGGTCGCCGACCGCCACCGAGACGACCTCCTTCTGGGGCTGCACGCGCCCCACGCTCTTGGACGGCGTCGGGGCCCCGCCGTTGAAACCTCCGCCGCTCGCGCCCCAGTAGGACCCGCTGAACCGCGGGCCGCCGGCACTGCCGCCGCCGGCGGTCCAGGCGGGCTTCGCCGCGCCCTCGCGCTTCCAGTGGATGAGCTCCTCGGGGATCTCGCTGACGAACTGGCTCGCCGGGTTGTACTGGCTCTGCCCCCACATGCTCCGCACCTCGGAGCGCGTGATGTACAGCCGCTGCCGGGCGCGGGTCAGGCCCACGTAGGCCAGGCGCCGTTCCTCTGCGAGTTCCTTCGGATCGGTGGCGGAGCGCTGGTGCGGGAAGATGCCCTGTTCCATGCCGGTGAGGAACACCACCGGGAACTCGAGGCCCTTGGCGGTGTGCAGCGTCATGAGGGTGACGACCCCCTGCCGCCGGGCCTCCTCGACGGCGCGCTGCACGTCGGCGGCCGAGCCGTCGGGGGCATCGGGGATCTGGTCGGCGTCGGCCACGAGGGCCACCTGCTCGAGGAAGTCGCCCAGCGTCCCCTCGGGATTGTCCCGCTCGAACTCGCGGACGACGGCGACGAGCTCCGCCAGGTTCTCCACCCGCGACTCGTCCTGCGGGTCGTTGCTGGTGCGCAGCTGTTCCAGGTAGCCGGTCTGCTCCAGGACGGCCTCGAGGGCCGCCGAGGCACCCGAACCGCTCGCCACCTCGGCGAGGTCGTCGATGAGCTTCACGAAACCGGTCACTGCATTGACGGAGCGCGTCGCCATGCCCGGCGCGTGGTCGGCCCGTCGCAGCGCGGCCATGAAGCTGATCCGCTCGCGTTCACCCAGGGACGCGACGGCGTACTCGGCGCGGTCGCCGATGCCGCGCTTGGGTTCGTTGAGGATCCGGCGCAGGTTCACGACGTCGTCCTGGTTCACGAGCACACGCAGGTACGCCAGCGCGTCCTTGATCTCCTTGCGCTCGTAGAAGCGGGTCCCGCCGACCACCTTGTAGGGCAGTCCGACGCGCAGCAGGATCTCCTCGACGGAGCGGGACTGGGCGTTGGTGCGGTAGAAGATCGCGACGTCGCCGGGTCGGATGTCGTCCTCGTCCTGGAGGCGGTCGATCTCCTCGGCGATGAATCGGGCCTCCTCGTGCTCGTTCTCGCCCACGTAGCCGACGATCTTCTCGCCGCTGCCCTCGGCCGTCCACAGGCGCTTCTCCGGCCGGTCGGGGTTCCGGGAGATGACCGCGTTCGCGGCGGTGAGGATGTTCTGGGTGGAACGGTAGTTCTGCTCGAGCAGGATGGTGCGGGCGCTCGGGTAGTCGTTCTCGAACTCGACGATGTTCCGCACGTCGGCGCCGCGGAACGCGTAGATGGACTGGTCGGAATCGCCGACGACGGTCAGCTCGGCCGGGTCGTCGGAGGATTCACCCGGCACGCCGACGATCTCCCGGACCAGGGCGTACTGCGCGTGGTTGGTGTCCTGGTACTCGTCGACGAGGACGTGACGGAAACGCCGTCGGTAGTAGTCGGCCACGCCGGGGAAGGCACGGAACATGTAGACGGTCTGGGCGATCAGGTCGTCGAAGTCCATGGCGTTGGCCTGGCGCATGCGCTGGGCGTAGCCCGTGTAGACCTCCGCGACGGCCTGCTCGAAGGGATCCGACAGGCCGGCGGTCGAGGCGAAGGTCTCCTCGTCGATCAGCTCGTTCTTCAGTGCGCTGATCTTGTGCTGGATCGCCTTGGGCGCGAACTTCTTGGGGTCGAGGTCCAGCCCCTTGGCCACGAGCGTGATGAGGCGGAGCGTGTCGGCGGAGTCGTAGATGGAGAAGTTCGAGTTGAGTCCGACGGAGGCGGCTTCGCGGCGGAGGATCCTCACGCAGGAGGAGTGGAACGTGGAGATCCACATCCGTTTCGCGACGTCGCCGATCAGGCCCTCGATGCGTTCCCGCATCTCGGCGGCGGCCTTGTTCGTGAAGGTGATGGCGAGGACCTGACCCGGGTGCGAGCGGCCGGTGGCCAGCAGGTAGGCGATCCGGTGACTGAGCACGCGGGTCTTGCCCGAACCCGCGCCGGCGACGATCAGCAGGGGCGATCCACCGTGCTTCACGGCTTCCTCCTGCTGGGGGTTCAGTCCCATCAGGAGTTCCCGCGCCCGCTGTTCGTCCACGCCGGCGCGGGCGGGAACGTGCTCGGTGGCCGGATCCCCTGCTCCGGGGGCCGCTGCCATCGCCACGTCGCGGGCACGCTTCTTCTCGGCTGGCGTGGGCTGGGAGACGTAGGGATCGAAGAGCATGTCCATGGTGCCTCAAGTCTAGGCCGTGCCCCGGACAGTCACCGGTGGAACGGACGGGCGGCACCACACCGCCGTCCCTCCCCGGGACGCAGGACTGCCCCCGCCGGAGAACCGGAAGGGGCAGTCGAGGGGGCGGGACAGGGCGTTACTTCTCGGGCTGGAGCTCGTCCTTCTCCACGCCGAGGATGAGGAGCTTGCCGCTCTTGCGGTCGGCCAGGTACTCCTTCATCTCCCGCTTGATGACGGGCAGGAGCAGGTAGACGCCCAGCAGGTTCACGAAGCCGCAGACGAACAGGGCGGCGTCGGCGAAGCTGATGACCTGGCTGAAGGTCAGCACGCAACCGGCGACGGTGAAGAACAGGAAGATGACCTTGAAGATGAGTTCCGAGGTCTTGCCGCGGCCGAACAGGAACTCCCAGGCCTTGAGCCCGTAGTAGGACCAGGTGATGAGGGTGGAGTAGGCGAACAGTGCCACGGCGATCGCGAGCACCACGGGGAACCAGGGGAACACGGTGGCAAAGGCGTCGGAGGTGAGGATGACGCCGTCGGGTGTTCCCTCCCCTGCCTGGACCTGGTCGATTCCGGACTGGAGGCTCGGGGCGCCCGCGATGATGATCGCCAGCGCCGTCATCGTGCAGATGAGCACCGTGTCGACGAGCGGTTCGTAGAGTGCGACGAAGCCCTCGCTGACCGGGCGGCGGGTCTTCACGGCCGAGTGCGCGATCGCGGCGGAGCCGAGCCCTGCCTCGTTGGAGAACGCTGCACGGGTGAAGCCGACGATCATGACGCCGAGGATACCGCCGGCGATTCCCTGGGGATTGAACGCTCCTGCGAAGATCGACGCGATGGCAGCCGGAACCTGTCCGAGGTTCACGAGGATGACGAGGAGGCAGGAGGTCACGTAGACGATGCCCATCGCGGGCACGAGCTTGCTGGTGGTGGCTCCGATGGACTTGATGCCGCCGAGGATCACCACGGCGACGAGGCCTGCGAGCACGAGGCCGAAGATGAGCGCGGCTCCGGCGCTCCCGAGGAGGCCGTCCTCGCCGCCGGTCACATTCTGCACCTGGGCGAAGGTCTGGTTCGCCTGGAACATGTTGCCGCCCGCCACGCCGAAGAAGAGGATCGCGACGGCGAAGATGCCGGTCAGGATCTTCGCCGGGACGGCGCCGAACTTGCTGAAAGCGATGGGGAGGTATTTGAAGGGCCCTCCGCTGACGGACCCGTCAGCGTGGACCTCGCGGTACTTCACGCCGAGCGTGCACTCGGCGAACTTCGTCGCCATGCCCAGGAGCCCGGCAAGGACCATCCAGAAGGTTGCACCGGGGCCACCGAGTGCCATGGCCGCACCGACGCCGGCGATGTTTCCCAGCCCGACCGTGCCCGACAGGGCCGAGGTGAGGGCCTGGAAGTGGGGCACCTCCCCTGGATCGTCCTTCGAGGAGTAGCGTCCACGGACCACTTCGTAACCGACCTTGAGGCCGCGGAACTGCGGGACTCCGAAGTAGATCGTGAAGATCACGCCTGCCGCGATGAGCCACAGCACGACGAACGGGAAGCTCAGGTCGCCGATGGTGATGGGGAAGAACACGATGCTCGAGAAGATCTCGGTGGGTCTGGCGAACGCATTGTTGATCGCCTCGTCGATGGCTGCGAGCCACCCGACGTCTTCGGACGCAGCTGTCATGGGAAGGGATGTTGTGAGGGACATCCCTCTAGAAAACAGCGCTTCGGGCGTGAGTGCAATCACAAGCTGTGTCCGGCGGGAATAAGTCACGGGTTGGCAACGCGGTCCACATGGTGTTCCGAGTATCATCTGCGGACGCAGATCGTCGCCCATACTTCAGTCATGGGTAGAACACGGGCTCAGATCGCACGCAAGCACTCCACCGGCGCCTCCACCGCGCCCGAGGCGCCCCCGGCGGACCGGCAACGCTCCAACGGCAGCCTGGTCCTCATCGCCGCCGCCGTGGCCTCCCTCTTCCTCTTCTGGTACTTCCACCTGCTCACGCTCGGGCAGATGACGCAGCTCTCGGGCGGGCTCGCGATGCCCGACATGATGATCGGCGGGTACGACGCCGGGTACGTGGAACGGCTTCACGAGGCGATGGACGACGACGCCCGCGGCCAGCTGAGCTACCTCCACCGGACGGCCGGCACCCTGTTCCCGCTGATCTTCGCGTTCGCCTGGCTGCTGCTGGTCCAGCTCAACGCCGGACGCCGCTGGCTGCGCTGGCTGCTGTGGTCCCCCGTGATCCTGTTCGTCGTGGTCGATCTGTGGGAGAACATCGCGATCGACGCCGCGCTCGCCCAGGCGACCCCCGACGCCGGGGCCGTGGTGCTGGCCTCGACGCTGACGGTCCTGCGCTGGGTGCTGCTCGGGCTCAGCCTCGTGGCCGGCGTCGCCTCCATGTTCCTGCCACGGGGACTCCGCGCGCCCGGCGCCGGACCCGGAACGAAGAGCAGGTAAGCTGGGACCGCCGGATCGGGTAGACCAGCGGATCCGCGCCTCTGTAGCTCAGTAGGATAGAGCGTCCCTCTCCTAAAGGGAAGGTCGTCGGTTCGATTCCGGCCAGGGGCACCACAGCGGGACACGGGACGATGGAAGGGCCGCCGCGCCCTCCCCCGACCCGTGCGGCGGAGGGTGGATCTGATGGCCGACCGACCGACGATTACCGTCACCGCCCTGTGCCTGCTCGACGACGACGGCCGGCTCCTGCTCGTCCGCAAGCGTGGGACCACCATGTTCATGCAGCCCGGCGGCAAGCCGGAACCGGGCGAGACACCGTCCGAGACCGGAGCACGGGAACTGTTCGAGGAACTCGGCCTGAGCGTCCGGCCCGGCGCCCTCCGTCTGCTCGGCACCTGGGAGGGGCCGGCCGCGAACGAGGCGGACACCCTGCTGGTCGCCACGGTCTTCCTCTGCCCCCTCACCGCCGAACCGTTCCCGGCGGCCGAGATCGAGGAGCTCGCCTGGCTGGACCTCCGGGACGCCGCCGGACGGCCGGACCTCGCTCCCCTGCTGGTCGACTACGTCGTCCCCCGGCTGCTCGCGACCCGCGGGCCGCGGCGGCGTCAGGGCGTGTCCTGACCCGCGTCCCCTCCCGGCACCTGCCGTCGGAGGAGCGTCACGGGAGCGCTGCCCCACACACCCCGAGCTCCTGCAGGACATCCTCGACGAGCTGCTCGGGCGTGCGGCTCGCGTCGAGGACGAGGAAGGTCGGGAAGACGCTCAACTGCCGGTAGGCGGCATCGAGGCCGGTCAGATGCTCGATGGTCTCGACGTCCACCGCACGCCTGGTGATCCGGGCGTACGCGACATCCGCGGTGACGTCGAAATAGACGACCAGGCCCGGGGTGGGCAGGACCCTGAGGAGGAACGGCAACAGCCTGCCCGTCGGCAACCCACGGAGGTGCCGGAGCGCGAGCTGGCAGTAGAGATACCGGTCCATGACGACGACACCGGAACGGGAACCTGCCCGTGCGTGGGACACGAGCACGTTGAGGCAGCGGATCAGCGTCTCCACGGCATCCAGCACGGCCACCGGCGGACTGAGGTTCCGGCGTCCGCACCAGCCGGTGATACTGCGCCGGCCCGATCGGTTCATGGTGAAGATCGCAGGGTGGGCCGCCGCCCTCAGTCGCTCCGCGAGCAGCAGGCCCGCAGTGCTCTTGCCCGCCCCGTCGATGCCCGCGAGAACGATGATCATCGCTCAGTCTAGGCACCCGCTGGGCGGGCGGATCCGTCGATGCTAGGGTGATCACCCCGAATGGCTTAGGTCCGCTCTCGTGAGGAATACCCATGGCGCGTGCAGCCCGCTCAGACCCCGACGGCCCCCCGGTCGACGGCAGCAGTCCGAACCCCGACCGCATGCGTCGCCTGCGCCGCCTGAACATCGTGGCCGGGTCGCTGCACCTCCTGCAGGCCGTCCTGTTCACGGTCATCCTGGCGATGCTGGACGAGCAGGTCACGTTCCCCGTCACCGCGGACTATCTGGCGGGCCCTCCCGGATTCCCGCTGCCCCCCGAGCGGGTGGAACTCTTCACGGTCAATGTGGGCGCCGGGGTCGTCCTGTTCCTGGCGCTCTCCGCACTGTTCCACTTCGCGGTCGCCTCGCCCGCGTTCTTCGCGCGTTACGCGGCCGGGCTCAGCGCCAATCACAACTACTTCCGCTGGGTCGAGTACTCGCTGAGCTCGTCCGTGATGATCTGGCTCATCGCCCAGACCACCGGGATCACCGACATCGCGGCCCTCGTCGCGCTGTTCGCCGTCAATGCGGCGATGATCGGGTTCGGCGCCCTCCAGGAGAAGTACGAGAAGCCCGGAAGCGGCAACTTCCTGCCCTTCGTCCTCGGATCGCTGGCAGGGATCGTGCCCTGGATCGCCATCCTGATCTACTTCCTGTCCCCCGGGTCGACGAGCTCGGCGGAACCGCCCGGCTTCGTCTACGGGATCATCATCTCGCTGTTCCTGTTCTTCAACATCTTCGCCATCAACCAGCTGCTGCAGTACCGGCGGGTGGGCCCATGGCGCGACTACCTCTACGGCGAACGCGTCTACATCATCCTGAGCCTCGTCGCCAAGACCGCCCTCGCCTGGCAGGTGTTCTCGGGCTCCATCATCCCCGCGCTGACCGACTGAGCAGCTCGCACGGGAGCCGTCGACCCTAGACGCCGCTCAGGGCCTCGGGCTCCTCGTCCACGGCCACGTTCTTCTGCACGGCGAACTGCGTACGGTGCAGCTCCTCGTACCGTCCACCGACCGCCAGCAGCTCGTCGTGCGTGCCGCGCTCCACGATCGCACCGTCCTCGACGACGAGGATCAGGTCCGCACTGCGGATCGTCGAGAGCCGGTGCGCGATGACCATGGCGGTCCGCCCCTCGAGCGCCTCGCTCAGGGCGGCCTGCACGGCCGCCTCCGACGTCGAATCCAGCGCGGCCGTCGCCTCGTCGAGGATCACGACGCGGGGCTGCGCGAGCAGGAGTCGCGCGATGGTCATGCGCTGGCGCTCGCCGCCGGACAGCCGATACCCGCGCTCGCCCACCATGGTGTCGAGCTGGTCCGGCAGGGACCGGATCAGCGGCTCCAGCCGGGCCCGGCGCACGGCGTCCCACACCTCGTCCTCCGTGGCCTCCGGGCGCGCGAGGCGGAGGTTCGAGAGGATGGTCTCGTGGAACAGGTGGCCGTCCTGGGTCACCATGCCGAGCGTGTGGCGCATCGAGGCGAACGTGACGTCGCGGACGTCGGCACCCGCGAGGCGCACCGCACCGCTGTCGACGTCGTACAGTCGCGCCAGGAGCTGCGCGATGGTCGATTTGCCTGCTCCCGAGGTGCCGACGAGCGCCACCGTCTGGCCGGGTTCGATGCGGAACGACACACCGTGCAGGACCTCCTCGCCGCCACGGGTGTCCAGCGTCGAGACCTCCTCGAGGGAGGCGAGGGAGACCTTGTCGGCCGAGGGGTAGGCGAAGCGGACGTCGTCGAACTCGACGGACACCGGGCCGGCGGGGACGGCCGCGGCGTCGGGCTTCTCCTGGATCAGCGGTTCGAGGTCCAGCACCTCGAACACGCGTTCGAAGCTGACGATCGCGCTCATGATCTCGACGCGTGCGTTCGCAAGGCTGGTCAGCGGCGCGTACAGGCGGGTGAGGAGGAGCGCGAGCGTGACGACCTCTCCCGTGTCGAGCTGGCCGGCGAGCGCCAGCGTTCCGCCGAGTCCGTACACCAGGGCGAGCGCCAGCGCGGAGACGAGCATGAGGGCCGTGAAGAAGACGAACTGCAGCATCGCCGTGCGCACCCCGATGTCCCGCACGCGTGCGGCGCGGACCCGGAACTCCTCGGCCTCCTCGTCGGGCCGGCCGAAGAGCTTGACCAGCGTGGCGCCGGGCGCCGAGAAGCGCTCCGTCATCTGGGTGCTCATGGCCGAGTTGTGGTCGGCGGCCTCGCGGCGGAGGGAGGCGAGGCGACTGCCCATGCGGCGGGCGGGCACCAGGAAGATGGGCAGCATGACGACGGCGAGCACGGTCACGATCCAGGAGGTGCTCAGCATCACGGCGAGGGTGAGGACCAGGGCCACGACGTTCGTGACCACCCCGGACAGTGTGCCGCTGAACGCCTGCTGCGCCCCGATCACATCATTGTTGAGGCGGCTGACCAGGGCTCCGGTGCGCGTCCGGGTGAAGAAGGCGATGGGCATCTTCTGCACGTGGTTGAACACGGCGGTGCGGAGGTCCAGGATGACCCCCTCGCCGATGCGCGACGAGTACCAGCGGGTGAGCAGGGACACACCGGCGTCCACGATCGCGACCAGCGCGATGATCGACGCGAGCCACACGATCGTCCGGACCTCGCCGCCCGCGACGATGACGTCGACCACCTGCCCGGCCAGGACCGGCGTCGCGACGGCCAGGAACGCCCCGGCCACGGACATCAGGATGAAGAGCACCAGCTTCGACCGGTACGGCACGGCGAAGGTCAGGATCCGGCGCACCGTCTCCCTGGAGAAGCCGTGCTTGTTGTCCTTCGCCGTCGAGATCTTGTACAGCGAGCTCCACGCCGCGCCTTCCATGCTCATGGCCGTTCCTTCCGTGGATGCCGTTCCGGCTCGGGTTCGCGGGTTTCTGGACCCTGCCGCCATGCTCCGGAACAATAAGTGGTTGTACCGGTGTTCACCTCGGTAGTGCTTCGCCTCCGGCCGCGATCGGGCCGAGCGGATGCACCTAGGGTTCAAGCCTTTCGGGAGCCCTTCTATTTCCGGCGCCCGGCGCGCCATCCCCCACCCCAAGGAAGCATCCCATGAATCACCGCCTGTCCATCCTCGGTTCTGCCGCAGCCCTCATGCTGGCGCTCGCCGGCTGCTCGTCGTCGACCCCTGGCGGGGACGGCGGATCCTCCGAATCGGCGCAGGCGAGCTCGCTGCAGGAGATCCAGGACGCGGGCGTCCTGACCGTGGGCACCGAGGGCACGTACAAGCCCTTCAGCTACCACGAGGACGGCAGCGGCGACCTCACCGGGTACGACGTCGAGGTCATCACCGCCGTCGCCGAGAAGATGGGCGTCGAGGCGGAGTTCGAGGAGACCCAGTGGGACGCGATCTTCGCGGGCCTCGAAGCGGGCCGGTTCGACGTCATCGCGAACCAGGTCTCCATCACCGACCAGCGCGAGGAGACGTACGACTTCTCCGTGCCGTACACGGTCAGCTCCGGCGTGATCGTCACGAGCGCCGACAACGAGGAGATCTCCTCCTTCGAGGACCTCGAGGGCAAGACGACGGCGCAGTCCCTGACGAGCAACTGGAACGAACTGGCGACCGAGAGCGGCGCGAACGTCGAGCCCGTCGAGGGCTGGGCACAGTCCGTGACCCTCCTCGAGCAGGGCCGCGTCGACGCGACGATCAACGACGAGCTGACCTACCTCGACTACCAGAACACCACCAGGAACGACGGCATCAAGATCGCGGCCACCACCGACGAGACCTCCCGGAGCGCCGTCGCCGTCCGCAAGGGCAGCACCGAGCTGGTGGACGCCATCGACGCGGCGCTCGACGAGCTGCGCGCCGACGGGACGCTCGCGGAGATCTCCGGGAAGTACTTCGGCTCCGACGTCAGCGAGTGATGCCGGCACGTGATGTCGGTGCCACGGCCGGTGCGGCGGACCGCACCGGCCCGGAGCACTGACCGATGGACTGGGAGCTGCTGCGCACCTCCTTCTGGCCCATGCTCTCCGGCGGCCTGACGGGGACCATCCCGCTCTCGCTGGCGTCCTTCGCGATCGGACTGGCCCTCGCCCTCGTCATCGCGCTCATGCGCATCAGCGGGCAGCCCGTCCTGTCGGGGATCGCCCGCTTCTACGTGTCGATCATCAGGGGCACCCCGCTGCTGGTACAGCTGTTCGTGATCTTCTACGGACTGCCCTCGATCGGGCTCACGCTCGACCCGTGGCCGAGCGCGATCATCGCGTTCTCCCTCAACGTCGCGGGCTACGCCGCCGAGATCCTGCGCGCCGCCATCCTGTCCGTGCCCAAGGGCCAGTGGGAGGCCGGCCACACCATCGGGATGTCCCGCACCCTGACCCTGCGCCGCGTCATCCTGCCGCAGGCGGCGCGGGTCTCCGTGCCACCGCTGTCCAACACGTTCATCAGCCTCGTCAAGGACACCTCGCTGGCGTCGCTGATCCTCGTGACGGAACTGTTCCGTGAAGCGGAGCAGATCGCCGCGTTCTCCCAGCAATTCATGCTGGTCTACCTCGAGGCCGCCGCGATCTACTGGGTGTTCTGCCTCGTCCTGTCCAGTGGCCAGACCGTCCTCGAGAAACGATTGGATCGTTATGTCGCCCGCTGATCCCCTGCGTCCCCCCGCCTTGGACGGCCCCCTGCTGCAGGTCACGGACCTGCAGAAGTCCTTCGGTGCCAACCGGGTGCTCTCCTCGATCGACCTGCAGATCGCCAGCGGGCAGGTCGTGGCCCTCGTGGGCCCCTCCGGGTCCGGCAAGACCACCGTGCTGCGCTGCCTCAACGGGCTGGAGACGCCCGACGCCGGGACGGTCGCCTTCCGCGGCGGTCCGTCGGTGGACTTCGGCACGAAGGTCCCGAAGAGGGAGGCCCTGTCGCTGCGCGACCGCAGCGCCATGGTCTTCCAGAACTACAACCTGTTCCCGCACATGACGGTGCTGGAGAACATCATCGAGGGCCCCGTGCAGGTGCAGAAGCGGCCACTGAAGGAAGCGGTCGCGGACGCGGAGCGGCTGCTCGCGCGCGTGGGTCTCGCGGAGAAACGGGACGACCACCCGTTCAACCTGTCCGGCGGGCAGCAGCAGCGCGTCGGGATCGTCAGGGCCCTGGCACTGCAGCCGGACCTGCTCCTGTTCGACGAGCCGACGTCGGCCCTGGATCCCGAACTGGTCGGCGAGGTTCTCACCGTCATCAAGGAGCTCGCGGAGGAGAAATGGACCATGGTGATCGTGACGCATGAGCTGGCCTTCGCCCGCGAGGTCGCGGACGAGGTCGTCTTCATGGACGGCGGGGTCGTCGTCGAGCACGGCCACCCCGACCAGGTGCTGCGCGCTCCCCGCGAGGAGCGCACACGCCGTTTCGTGCAGCGCCTGCTCAACCCCTTCTAGGCGGATGCCCGGGGCCGGCTGCCGGGTCGAACCGGCGAGCCGCGCCGGCCGGTCAGGCCGCGATGCGGTCCGGGTGCGAGTAGCAGTTCAGCGTCGTGCCGCGGCTGAAGCCGACGAGCGTCAGCCCGGCGTCGTCCGCGAGGTCCGCCGCCAGCGAGGACGGCGCGCTCACGGCCGCGAGGACCGGGATGCCCGCGAGCTGCGCCTTCTGCACGAGTTCGAAGGATGCCCGTCCGGAGACCTGCAGGATCATCCCGCGCAGCGGCAGCATGCCCTCGCGCAGCGCCCAGCCCACCACCTTGTCGACGGCGTTGTGCCGTCCCACGTCCTCCCGGAGGCACAGGAGCTCCCCCTCCGGGGAGAAGAGTCCTGCGGCGTGCACGCCACCGGTGCGGTCGAACAGCTTCTGGCTCTCGCGCAGGCGGTCCGGCAGGGAGGCAAGGATCCCGAGGTCGACCGGCGACGTGTCGGTGTGCAGGTCGAACCGGGAGGACTTCCGCACCGCGTCGATGGACGCCGTGCCGCAGATGCCGCACGAGCTCGAGGTGTAGACGTGGCGTTCCATGGCGGTGTCCGGCAGGACGACGCCCGGCCGGAGCTGGGCCTCCACCACGTTGAAGGTCTGCTGCCCGTTGTCGTCCACGCCCGCGCAGTACCGCAGGCTCGGCAGCTGACCCGGCTCCCAGACCACGCCCTCCGAGACGAGGAACCCCGCCACGAGGTCGAAGTCGTCCCCCGGCGTGCGCATTGTCACGGTGAAGGCCCTCCCGTCGAGGCGGATCTCCAACGGCTCCTCCCCTGCGAGCACGTCCTCGCGACGGCCTGTCTGTGCTCCCACGCGGAACTTGGTGATGCGGCGGCGCTGCGTGACCCGGTTCATTCGGTACTCCTTACCTCGGCCCTACGATCGAGGTTAGTTGACCCCGGGCACTATCTGGTGTGTCGGCTTCGACACAGGACCATGGACGGCGTTCGGCTACGTCCGCGACACCGCGGGCGGGGCCCACGGCAGCGACAGGGCCGGCACCGGATCGCCGGCCTGGCATCCCTCCGCGGGGACGACCATCACGCCGTCGGCCGCAGCGAGTCCGCGAAGCATCCCCGAGCGCTGGTGCGTGCTCGGCACGGCCCGCCCGGACTCGATCCGGTAGGGCACCAGGCGGCTTCTCCCCGGCAGCGGTTCGAAGGCGTCGGCCGACACCACCGGCGCGGGCTCCTCCAGCGATGAACCGCGCAGCCCCGCGAGCAGCGGGCCGGCGACGGTGATCATGGCCATCATCGCGGCCAGCGGGTTGCCGGGGAGCCCCACGAGGAAGCGCCCGTCGGGGAGCCGGGCGAGCAGCGTCGGATGCCCGGGCCGCATGGCGATGCCGTCGATGATCATCTCGGCCCCGACCTCCATGAGTGCCCGGCGGATGTGGTCGGCCAGGGAGCTTCCCGTCCCGCCCGTCGTGATGAGCACGTCACCGGATGCCCGTGCGAGCGAGAACTCGTCGGTCGGTTCTGCGCTGATGGCCGCCACGACGTCGTCGAGGTCGTCCTTCGCGCGGCCGGACACGTCGACGTGGCCGCCCAGCATCGCGACGAAGCCGGGCAGCTGGGGGCCGAAGGTGTCACGCACCTGGCCGGCATGCGGGAGCCCGTGCTCGATGACCTCGTCGCCGGTCATCAGCAGCGACACCCGGGGCGCCCGGAGGACGGCGAGGGTGTCGTGGCCGCACACCGCGGCGAGGGCTATCTGGGCCGGGTTGAGGACGACGCCGGCGGGGATCGCCAGGGAGCCCGCCTCCGCCTCCTCGCCGGCGGGCCTGACATGCTCGTCCGGCGACGGCTCGTCGGGGCGCGCGGACCCGTTGCGGTCCAGCGTGCCTCCACGCACCGCGCCGTGCTCGGTGCGGAGGACTCCGACGGTGTTCTGGGGCACCACGCCGCCGGTCAGGATGAAGGTCGCCTCACCGGGCGCGAGCGACACCTCGCCGGAATCGCTGTGCGGGGACGGCCTGCCGCGCGGGTGGTCCTCCGGCTCCGGGCGGGTCACGAGCGTCCAGGGCGGTTCGCCGTTCACCGCCCAGCCGTCCATCGCGGACGACGCATAGTGCGGGATGGACTGCAGGGCGTGAACCGGCTCCGCAAGGGTCTGCCCCAACGCATCGGCGAGGGGCACGGTCTGGAACGGCAGGGGGCGCCCGGCCCCGTAGGCCAGGGCGCGGGCGGTCGCCCAGTGGGCGTTGGTCGCGGCGAAGCCCTCGCTCACGCGGTGCCGCCTTCCGCCGCGGCCTCGGCGCAGAGGGCGTCGGCAACTCCCAGCGCCGAGCGCATGGCCACGTCCTCGTCGGCCTGCCCACTGCCCACGGCCAGACCGGCGGCGTAGCCCGCGACGAACGTCGTCAGGGGCGCGGCCGGGCGCACCACGCCGTGGGCCGCCTTGCCCGCCAGGTCGAGGACGGCATCGATGTCCACGTCCGTCCCGTCGATCTCGAAGGCGGCGAGCAGCCGTCCGGTCCATTCATGCAGCAGCTTCTGGCGATCGTCCATGAGCCCTCCGGGAGGTGCTAGGGGACGTCGACTCCCAGGACCCTCGCATCAGCCCAGGTGTCGACGTCGTGCGTTGTGCCCGGCGCAACCGGGACAGGTCTGGTCCTCACACTAGCAAGGAGGCTGCGCATCGACAGGTTGTCGGCTGTCCCGGCGGCGAGGACGGCGTCGACGGCGGCCGCCAGATCGTCACTCCGGTAGAGCGCCGCGAGCGGCTGGGCGCGGCCACCGTCCACCGCCACGAGCGATGCGTCGCCGTCGGCGGCGGCCTCGGCGAGCAGCGCGTCGACGAGCTCGGCGACGCGGGGCATGTCACAGGCGACGACGGCGCACCAGGGAGACCGGCGGTCCGTCCAGGCCCGGAATCCTGCCACGAGCCCGGCCGCCGGTCCGGCGAAGGCGGGCTCCTCACGAACGAACGACGGCGTTCCCGGCACCGCGCGCAACCCGTACTCCTCGGGCCCAGGACCCACGACCACCATCTGCTCCGCGCCGGTGAGAGCCGCGCAGGTCAGCTCCAGCAGGGTCACGCCCTCCAGGACGAGTCCGGCTTTCGGGACCCCGCCGAGCCGGGAGGACCGTCCTCCGGCGAGGATCACGGCGTCGAACCGCGGCCGGTCCGCGCTCACGCGGCCGTCTCCGTGAGGAATTCGCTCCACTGCGGCGCGGGCCTCTCCAGTTCGCGGATCTGCCACTGGGGGCCGCGGGGCGGTCGCGGGACAACCCGCAGGGACCAGCCGAGGCTGGCGAGCGTCTTGTTGCCCTTGGCGTTGTTGCATCTCAGGCAGCAGGCCACGAGGTTCTCCCAGGTGTCGCCTCCGCCCCGCGACCTCGGCATCACATGATCGATGGTGGACGCCGCCTTCCCGCAGTAGGCGCACAGGTGGTTGTCCCTGCGCAGCACGCCGCGTCTCGTCGCTGTGATCTCATGCCGGTAGGGGACCTTCACGTATCTGTTGAGCAGGATCACCGAGGGCCTTCCGAACACTTCTGCAGGACCGACTACGGGGTCGTCGTCCTCTGCCACGACGCTCGCCTTCCCCGTGAGCACAAGGACCAGCGCCCGGCGGAAGGTGATGACCGCCAGCGGTTCGTACCCTGCATTCAGAACAAGAGTGCGCATGCGCCGTGCCTCATTGCTGACCTGTCCCCCGTAACCGGTTGCCATCCCGGGGACCGGGAGAAGTGCTTCGGATTGACTATGCAAGGGTAAGCCGCACCCGGTCCCCCGTGGAACGCCGGGACCGAGGAGTTGCGGGGATCTGCGTCCGCCATGCCTTAACGGCACGAGGACCGGCACGGCGTGCCGGTCCTCGTGCGTCAGGTGTCGTCCGCGTCAGCCGCCCACGCGGATGTACACGCCGCCGGAGCCGAGCTCGGCCGGAGCGATGACCGTGGAGTTGCCGTTGAATCCGCCGTGGACGGCCTGGCCGCCGCCGATGTACACCGCGATGTGGGCCATGCCCATGCCCCCGTCGGCGTAGTAGATCAGGTCGCCGGGGATGGCCTCGCCGGCACTCACCGTCCGGCCGAGGGACAGGTAGCCTGCCGGCCAGCCGTGGAAGTTGATCCCGGCGGCGGCGAGGGAGTTGCTCGCCAGGCGCGTGCAGTCCTGCGTGACGCCGAGCTGGCCCCTGGCGGCAGCAGCGATCGTCGCCGCCACGCCGGAGGAGGGTGCGGGAGCAGGCGTCGAGGCCGGAGCGGCCGTCAGCGCGCGTACTTCAGCGACCGGCGCCGGGGCTGCCGGCGCCGGGGCGGGCGCGGCCGGTGCGGCGATCGGGGCTGCCACGGCCGGAGCAGCGACGACGGCGGGGGCTTCGACCACAGGCGCCGCGACGGCCGGAGCAGCGACGACGGCGGGGGCCGCGACCACGGGCGCCGCGACGACGGGCGCCGCGACGACGGGCGCTTCGACGACAGGCGCCTTCTTGACGACCGGCTTGGCCTTCACCTTGACGGGGGTCATGTTGAAGGACACCACGGTCTTGTCCGAGGCGACGACAGCCGCGCGGGCGGTCGTCAGGGTGATCTTGGACGCTGCGACGTCGCGCTGGGGCTGGAGGTCGGCGGCGTTGGCAGCGACCCCGCTGGTCAGGACGAGCCCGGACGCTGCCGCGAAGACGGCGGCCTGCCTGCCCATGCCGCCGGCGTTGGCGGACACGGTCCGTGCGAGGACGGAGAGGCTCGCGGCGGTGCGCGCCTCGTCCCGGTGGCGGGCGACGGTGGGGCGTGAGGACAAGAGTGATGACATGAGGGTGTTCTCCAGGTGTGGGGTTCTAGCGGACGCGGACGAAGCCGGCGCCGGGAAGGTCTGAGAGGTTGTGCAGGCCGGTGTTCAGGCCGTTGAGGCCACCACTGATGACCTGTCCGTTGCCGACGTAGATCGCGACGTGGCCGCCGGTGATCACGAGGTCACCGGGGGCGGGCGATCCGACGACGTCGCCGAACTGGAAGAACTGGCCGGGAGCGAGATCGCCCACGGACTTGCCGACCGAACGCAGGGCCTTCTCGACCATGGCGGTGCAATCCTGTGCGACGCCGATCTGGGAGTACGCCGAACCGACCAGGCCGGCGGCGACGCCGGAGGACCGGACGGGGGCGGGCGCCTGGGCAACAGGGGCCGCGGGCACCGCGGCGACGGCCACGGGAGCGGGGGCCGGGGCGGCCACGACGGGAGCGGCCACGACGGGAGCGGGGGCTGTGACGGGCTGGGCCTGGACGGCGACCGGCGGGATCGCGACCGGTGCGGCCTCGACCACGGGAGCCTCGACGACGGGAGCGGCCTCGACCACGGGAGCCTCGACCACGGGAGCCTCGACCACGGGAGCCTCGACCACGGGAGCCTCGACCACAGGAGCTGCCTCGACGACCTTCGGAGCGGCCGTCACCTCGACGGCGACGCGGTCGAAGGACACCGTCGCGGTGGCCGGTACGGTGACCTCGGCCGTCACGACGCGCTCGATGCTCAGGACTGCGGAGGACTGCACCTCACGCTCGGCGACTGTCGCCCCGTGTGCCGGCAGTCCGGCGGTGAGGACCAGGCCTGACGCTGCGACGATGACGGCGGCCTGGCGGCTCGCGGATCCGGCATTGGATGCGACGGCGGCGGACAGACCGGTCAGCGGGCTGGTGTTTCTGGGCGCGCAGTGGCGGCCCGATGAAGAGCTTCTGGACACGTTGGATTGCCTCTCCCAACGCCTGCGAGGTGAGCTGTCGGATTCGGATGGGAGTCACCCGGCCGCTGCGTGAACAGCGACTTAACCCCGAGGATTTCTTCTCAGAAACCCAGAATTGGTTCCCCCGCCTCTGCCATGCGATGGTGCGGACGGACCTCCGGCAATGGCAGAGCTAGGCGATTTGCAGGAGGATGCTGGATCTAGAGCGAATCCGGCACGTCTTGAACGTACAACACAACGCGAGATATGTCACATTCCGATCACGGAACGGTGTGTTCTTGGTGACGAAAGCCCTGGAGTCGGTCAGTCCTCGAGGGAGACGAAGACGTGGGAGGCGACCTCGGGCGGCAGTTCGAGGGCACCCTCGACGCCGGGGACCCGCACGGAGACGTAGCCCCCCACCGATTCGAGAGTGAGCCGTGCACCCGGGCGGAGTCCGCCTTCGTCGAGCTGGGTGAGGAGCTCGGGGTCCACCTGGATGGGCTCGGCGAGGCGCGCGAGGGTGACCATGCTGCCGGGGGTGTAGGTCGCCATCGCCGAGAGCAGGGTGACCACGCCGTCGGTGAACAGCTCCGATTCCACGCCACCGATCGCCTCCAGCCCCGGGATCGGGTTGCCGTAGGGAGAATCGGAGGGCTTGCCGAGGAGTTCGTACAGTCGACGCTCCACCCGCTCGCTCATGACGTGCTCCCAGCGGCACGCCTCGTCGTGCACGTACGCCCAGTCGAGTCCGATCACGTCACTCAGCAGGCGCTCCGCGAGTCGGTGCTTCCTCATGACGCCGGTGGCGCGGCGGCGGCCGACCTCGGTGAGCTCCAGGTGCCTGTCGCCCGAGACGATCACGAGACCGTCCCGTTCCATCCGGCCGATGGTCTGGGACACGGTAGGGCCGGAGTGCCGCAGCCGCTCTGCGATGCGCGCGCGGAGCGCGACGATGTTCTCCTCCTCGAGCTCAAGGATGGTCCGCAGGTACATCTCGGTGGTGTCGATGAGGTCCGTCATGCGGGTCAGCTCCTTGGTGCGGTGCGGGGTGCGCGGCTGGAATGCCTCACGCCGGTGAGGGGTGCGGCCATCGGCCCGGCTCCGCCCCACGCCTCCCAAGGTTAACGCATGGCATCACGGGCCCGGCAATCCCCGGGTCCGCGAGGTCCCGCCGGCCGAAGCGTCCTCCCCGCGGACGTTAACAAATGGAGGGCCGTCGGCCACTGGGGCAGAATGAGGGCACCACCCCGCCGTCCACGAGCTGGAGCACCCATGAGCGAATCGCCCCGCATCCCCGCACACCTCCTCCCCTCGGACGGCCGCTTCGGTGCTGGTCCGTCGAAGGTACGGAGCGGCCAGATCGACGCCCTCGTCTCGGCCGGCACCTCCCTCCTCGGGACCTCCCACCGCCAGGCCCCGGTCCGCGACCTCGTGGGGCGCGTCCGCGAGGGGCTCGGCACCTTCTTCGCCGCCCCCGACGGGTACGAGGTCGTCCTCGGCGTGGGCGGATCGACGGCGTTCTGGGACGTCGCCGCCTTCGGGCTCGTCGAGCGGAAGGCCCAGCACCTCTCCTTCGGGGAGTTCGGCTCCAAGTTCGCGTCCGCCACGGACAAGGCTCCGTTCCTCGACGCCTCCAGCATCCTCACGAGCCGGCCGGGCACCCGCCCGGATGCGAAAGCCGAGACGGGCGTCGATGTCTATGCCTGGCCGCAGAACGAGACCTCCACCGGCGTGGCAGCACCCGTCCGGAGGGTCGAGGGTACCGACGACGGAGCGCTCGTCGTCGTCGATGCCACCTCCGCAGCGGGCGGGCTCGACGTCGACGTCTCGCAGGCGGACGTCTACTACTTCGCGCCGCAGAAGAACTTCGCCTCCGACGGCGGTCTGTGGCTCGGCCTCTTCTCCCCCGCAGCGCTGGAGCGTGCCGCGCGGATCGCCGCCGGTGACCGCTGGGTCCCGGACTTCCTCAACCTGCAGACCGCCGTCGACAACTCGCGGCTCAACCAGACCTACAACACGCCCTCGCTCTCGACCCTCGTGACGCTGGAGGCGCAGGTGCAGTGGCTCAACGAGCAGGGCGGCCTGCCGTTCGCGGCGACCCGGACGGCGGATTCGGCGGGGCGCCTGTACCGCTGGGCGGAAGCCTCCCCCGTGGCGAGCCCCTACGTGGCCCGCACCGAAGACCGCTCGAACGTGATCGTGACCGTGGACTTCGACGACACCGTCGACGCCGCCCGCATCGCCGCCATCCTGCGCGCGAACGGGGTCGTCGACGTCGAGCCGTACCGGAAGCTGGGCCGCAACCAGCTCCGTGTGGCCACCTTCGTGGCGATCGAGCCCGACGACGTCTCGGCCCTCATCGGCTGCATCGACTACGTGGTCGAGAACCTCCTGTAGGGAGCCGGCCCGACCGCGCCGGCCTCCGCGGCGGGTCGCCGACCGCGCCGCGCTTCCTACGGGGTGGGGTCGGGTGCGCCGGCCTCGTGGTCGATGCGCAGGCGCCGGGGTGCCGAGCGGTCGTAGCGCAGCCGGACGTCGTGGTACCGCCAGGCCCAGAAGATCCCCGCTCCTGCGGCGATCAGCCCCGACGCTGCCGCGACCCCGAGGCTCCACCGCGGGCCGAACATGTCCGAGACCCATCCCACCACCGGCGCTCCCAGCGGCGTCCCGCCGAGGAAGATCGCGAAGTAGAGGGCCATGACGCGCCCGCGCATGCCCGGCTCGGTCGTCGTCTGCACATAGGCGTTGGCGCTGGTCATCAGCGTCAGCGCGAACAGTCCCACGGGCACGAGCGCCAGCCCGAAGAGCCACAGCGTGGGGGCGACGGCCGCCAGCGCGCACGCGATCCCGAAAGCCGCCGACGCGCCGAAGATGAACCGGAGGCGCGGCCTGTCGCGCCGCGCGGCGAGCAGCGCGCCCGCCACGGATCCCACCGCCATCACCGAGGACAGCACCCCGAAGACCCCGGCGCCCTGTCCGAACTCGGTGCGCGCCATCGCCGCGATGAACACGGCGAAGTTCAGCCCGAAGGTGCCGACGATGAAGATCGCGAGCATCACCATCATGAGGTCCGGCCGGTGCCGCACGTAGCGGAAGCCCGCCCTGATGCGCCCCTTGCCCGGCGCCTGCCGGGGTTGCGCATTCAGTTCGGAGCCGCGCATCGCGAGCAGCACGTAGACCATCGCGCCGAACGTCAGCGCGTTGATCATGAACACCCACCCGGGCCCCACGCCCGCGGTCAGCAGACCCGCGATGGCGGGACCGACGAGGCGCGCCCCGTTGAAGGAGGCACTGTTGAGCGCCACGGCGTTGGGGAGGTATTCGTCGCGCACGAGGTCGGACACGAACGCCTGGCGGGCCGGGGCGTCGAACGCCGAGACGACGCCGAGCGCCAGGGCGAAGGCGTAGACGTGCCAGAGCGCGGCGACGTCGAGGACGACCATCAGACCGAGGCCGACACCCAGCAGCGCCATCGCCACCTGCGTGGTGACGAGGAGCTTCCGCCGGTCGACCGTGTCCGCGATGAGGCCCGCCCACGGCGCGATGACGAGTTGGGGGCCCAGCTGCAGGGCCATGACGATCCCGAGCGCCGACGCGTTCTGCTCGGTCAGGATGTCGTAGACCAGCCAATCCTGCGCGGTCCGCTGCATCCATGTACCGATGTTGGAGATCAGCGCCCCGATGAACCAGAGCCTGTAGTTGTGGATACCGAGGGAGCGGAAGGTACTCATACCCCTCCCGTCCCGCTCCGGCACCACAGGTGCATCACCCGGCGTCGGGCTGTTCCGCGCCGGAGGTCTCCGGATCGTCGTCGCCGGCCACCGGTGTCCCCGGTGTGTGGGACTGGTCGGACGCGCCTGCTGTCCCGGCCGCGTCGTCCACGCCCGACGACGACGCCTCGGCGCTCGCGTCGGCTGTCCCTGCGTCTCCGGCGGCGCCCGACGGCGATGCCTCGTCCTGCGGCGAGTCCTCGGGGCGCACCCGCTGCGACCACGGCAGCCACTCGGGCGCCAGCAGGGAGGACGGGGAGGGCAGGAGCCCCACCTCGCAGACCGTCACGTCCTTGCTCCGCGCCACGCGGGCCACGCTGGCATACCATTGCCATCCGCCGTACCCGGGCAGGAAGGCCTCGAACCGGTGGGTGACCAGGCGCTCTCCGTCGATCGTGGCCGACACGTGGCGGCCCACCTGGGCCTCGGGGGCGATCTCCAGCACTCCCTGGCGCGCCCGTTCCACGGCGGCTTCGAGCACGGAGTCGCTCTTGGGGATGCGGCGGGCAGCCCGGGGCTTGCGTGCCGGTTCGACGCCGGCGGGTGAGCCTGCCTCGGCGCCCGCGGGAGTCGCGTCGATGTCGGTCGAGGGCGCACCGTCGACGGCGTCCATGTTGCTCGGGATCATGATGGAAGCCTACGCGTCGAGGTCGTCGGCAACCGCCCGCAGGACCGCCGCGACTTTCACCGCATGCGCCTTCTCCGGATAGCGCCCCTTGCGGAGGTTGTTGGAGACGGCGTCGAGGAGCTTGATGAGATCCTCCGTGATGACAGCCATGTCATCGGCGCTCTTCCGGCTCGCCTTGACCACCGAGGGGGGCTGCTCGAGGATGCGTGCGGAGAGCGCCTGGGGGCCGCGACGTCCGTCGGCGACGCCGAATTCCAGCTTCGCACCCACCTTGACCTCGGTCACCCCCGCGGGCAGGGCCGAGGCGTGCAGGAACACTTCCTTGCCGTCGTCCGTGGCCAGGAAACCGAATCCCTTGTCCGCGTCGAACCACTTCACTTTGCCGATGGGCACGTCGTCTACCTCTTCTTGGCTGTACCGGGCGGTGTCGCCGGCGGCCCTGGCCCGGTCCACGCAGGCCGCCTGGCACCCAGGCGCACTGCTGCCGCCGGGGAAGTCTGTGTCTCCTAGGGTATAGCGTCATGAGCCGCCTCCCGCCCGGTTCTTGTAGGCTGGCACGGCTATGATCCCTGACGAATCGGCTACGAGCCCCTCCTCCGACCACCCCGGCGAGACCACGGCGCCGGACGGCGGACCCGGGACGCCGTCGCACGGTCGGCTCCTCGTCATGGTCCTCGCGGTCGCCTTCGCCGGCGTCGGACTGGTATCACTGATCGCCATCCTCGCAACGGCCTTCCTGCAGGGAACCGTGTGGCCGGGCTTCGTGCTGGCCAGCTATTTCTGCCTGCCGATCGCCTTCCTCCTGATGGTCTCGCTGCTCATCCGGTCCGCCATCTCCCGCCGGAACTCCTGAATCGACGCCGCGGTGGGCACGGCTCACCCCACCGCGGGCCCCGCTGCGCGCGCACCGGTCCACGACCCCAGGTCAGCGGCGCCGGGTAATCTTGAGGTGATGTCCGCAATCCGAGTACTGGCCGATCAACTGGCCCTCCGGAGCGATGACGACGTACGCCGCCTCCTCACCGTCCGGCCCGACCTCATCCTTCCCCCGGTGCCGGACTTCGCCGCGCTCGCGGCCCGGGCCTCGTCGCGCATGAGCCTGCAGCGGGCACTGGACAACGTGACACGGCCCCAGCTCCAGGTCCTCGAGGCCCTCGTGGTCCTGACCGAGGACGACGGCGGCGCGGTGCAGCCGGTCCGCCTCGCCGCGGCCCTGTCGCAGGAGGGGACCGATGCGGTCGAGGCGATCCTCGCCGACCTCGCGCGGCGCGCCCTGGTCGTCGGGTCCGCGGAGGACGGCTTCCTGCCGGTCGGGGCGATGGCCGACGCCGTGGCACCCTACCCGGCAGGCCTCGGCCGCTCCTTTCGGACCCTCGCCCGGTCCATCCCGCGCTTCGGTCCCGCACTCGTCCGCGCCGCCGCGGTTCTCGCCCCGGACGCGGGGAACGAGGCGCTGACGTCCACCGCCGCGGCCCGGGTCCTGGAGCGGGTGACGGCGGACCCGGACGCCTGGGCCCGACTCATGGCCGGCGCCCCCGACGGTGCGGAGGCCCTCCTGGCGCGCCTCCGCGACACCCCGGTCGGTTCGACGGCGACCGGAGGCGACGGCGGTGCCTCGCCCGCCGTGCAGTGGCTGCTGGACCGCTGCCTCCTGGCGCCACTGGACGCCCTGCACGTCGAACTCCCCCGCGGCGTGGGCAGGGCCGTCCGCGGACACGCCGTCTTCGCGTCCCTCGATCTGGAGCCGCCGGTTGCCCCCGGTCGGACCACGCGCTCGACACTGCGCGACAACGCTGCGTATGGCGCGGTCGCGGAGACCCTGCGACAGGTGGGGTCCCTGCTCGCCGTCGTCGCCGGCTCCCCCGTTTCCACCCTCCGCTCCGGCGGGGTGGGCGTGCGCGAACTGCGACGCGTCCGCGAGGCCGTGCACTGCAGCGACGGCGAAGCCGCCTGGCTGCTGGAGCTCGCGGCAGCCGTCGGGCTCCTCGCCCTCGATCCGGACGACTCCCGCTGGAAGACCGCCAGGCCGGACGCGTGGGAGTCGCTGGACCGGGATGCCCAGTGGCAGCTGCTCGTCGAGGGCTGGCTCGTCGTCGACCGCGCGCCGGCGCTCGTCGGATCGAAGCTGCCGGACGGCGCGTCCGTAAACGCCCTCGCCGCGGAGGCGTCCCGGCCCGACGCCCCGATGGTGCGCCAGCGGCTCCTGTCCGTCGCCGTCGAACTGTCCGACACCGACGCGGACGCGGACGAAGCAGCGCCGGACGGAGCGGCCGGATCCGTCCTCGTCCTGGCCGAGCAGGCCGTCGTCGGGCTCGCCACCTGGCACCAGCCACGGCTACACCGGCGCTTCTCCCGACTGATTCCCGGCATGATGGCGGAGGCCGCCGCCCTCGGGCTGACCGGCGGCGGAGCGCTCGCCGAGGCCGGCCGGCTCGTCGCGCAGGGACGCTCCGAGGACGCCGCCCTCGGGGTGCGGGACGCCCTGCCGGCTCCTGTCTCGCACGTCGTGCTGCAAGCCGACCTCACCGCCGTCGCGCCCGGCTACCTGCAGCCGGAGGTCGCCCGCGGACTCCTGCGCATGTCCACGCCGGAGGGCCAGGGGCCGGCCACGACCTACCGCTTCTCCGCCGACTCCATCCGTACCGCCCTCGACGCCGGGGAGGACGCGCCATCCATTCTCGACTTCCTCCGCACGCACTCCGCCACGGAGATCCCGCAGGCACTGACGTATCTCGTCGAGGACACCGCGTCCCGATACGGCAGCCTCCGCGTCGGACGGGCCGGCAGCTATCTGCGCACGGACGACGACGCCGTCGCCGCGACGGTGCTGGCGGACCCGCGCGCCGCGGTGCTCGGCATCGTGCAGGTCGCGCCGACCGTGCTGGTGTCCCCAGCCTCCGCCCAGGAGCTGACCGGTCTCCTGCGGGACCTCGGGTTCGCGCCGGCCTCGGACGCCGTGACCGCCGTCGGACCCCCGCCCGGCGGGACGGTCGAGCCCCCCTCGCCCGCCAGGGTGGCGCCGGAGCTACTCCGGTCGCGGCTCAACCCCTGGTCGGTCGCCGAGGAGGAGATCGCCGCACAGCTGGCCGCCCTGCGCACTCCCGGCCCGGGCACCGCCGATCCGGCGGGGGCCGCCGACAGCGAGACGCTCCTGGGACTGGAGACGCTGCGCGCGGCCATCCGGTCGCGCAGCAGGATCCGCCTCGGCACCGCGGACAGCGAGGGGAATCACGTGCGCCAGGTCCTTGTTCCCCTCTCGGTGTCGGGAGGCCGCCTGCGGGTGTTCGATCCCGAGAACCAGGTGGAGAAAGTCGTGTCCGTACACCGCGTCATGGACGTGGAGATCCTCGAAGGGAGCGCCGCCGATGGTTGACGGGCCGCTGATCGTCCAGAGCGACAAGACCATCCTGCTCGAGGTGGACCACGAGCTGGCCACCGAGGCGCGCCACGCGATCGCCGCATTCGCCGAACTCGAGCGCGCACCCGAGCACGTGCACAGCTACCGGCTGACGCCGCTCGGGCTCTGGAACGCGCGGGCCGCGGGCCTCGATGCCGAGCGCGTCCTCGACACCCTCCTGAAGTACTCGCGGTTCCCCGTGCCGCACGCCCTCCTGATCGACATCGAGGACACGATGTCCCGCTACGGGCGCCTCCGGCTCGAGAAGGACCCGCAGCACGGCCTCGTGCTGCGCACCACGGACTACCCCGTCCTCGAGGAGGTCCTGCACGCGAAGAAGATCCAGCCCCTCCTCGGGCCCAGGATCGACGGGGAGACCGTCGTCGTGCACTCCTCCCAGCGCGGGCAGCTCAAGCAGCTCCTGCTCAAGCTGGGGTGGCCGGCGGAGGACTTCGCCGGCTACGTGGACGGGACGCCGCACCCGATCGTGCTCGACGAGGACGGCTGGACGCTGCGCCCGTACCAGCGGCTCGCGGTCGAGAACTTCTGGTCCGGGGGCTCGGGCGTCGTCGTCCTGCCGTGCGGCGCGGGAAAGACCCTCGTGGGCGCCGCCGCGATGGCGACGAGCCAGACCACCACGCTGATCCTCGTCACCAACACGGTGTCCGCGCGGCAGTGGAAGGACGAGCTGCTCAAGCGGACCTCCCTGACGGAGGAGGAGATCGGGGAGTACTCGGGCGCCGTGAAACAGGTGCGGCCCGTGACCATCGCGACGTACCAGGTCCTCACGACCCGGCGCGGCGGCCTGTACCCGCACCTCGAGCTGCTCGACGCCAACGACTGGGGCCTGATCGTGTACGACGAGGTGCACCTCCTCCCGGCGCCGATCTTCAAGATGACGGCGGACCTCCAGGCCCGCCGTCGGCTCGGCCTCACGGCGACCCTCGTCCGCGAGGACGGCCGCGAGGGCGAGGTCTTCTCGCTCATCGGACCGAAGCGCTACGACGCCCCCTGGAAGGACATCGAGGCGCAGGGGTACATCGCCCCCGCGGACTGCGTGGAGGTGCGCGTGGACCTGCCGAGGGACGAGCGCGTCGCGTACGCGATGGCCGACGACGGCGACAAGTACCGCCTGTGCGCGACGTCGGACACCAAGTCCGACGTCGTGGAGAAGCTCGTCGCGCTGCACCGGGGCGAGCAGCTGCTCGTCATCGGGCAGTACATCGATCAGCTCGACGACCTCGCAGCCCGGCTCGATGCCCCCGTCATCAAGGGTGAGACCCCGGTGAAGGAGCGGCAGCGGCTCTTCGACGCCTTCCGGGCCGGTGAGATCACCGTGCTCGTGGTGTCGAAGGTCGCGAACTTCTCGATCGACCTCCCGGAGGCGTCGGTCGCGGTCCAGGTGTCCGGCTCGTTCGGGTCCCGCCAGGAGGAGGCCCAGCGCCTCGGCCGGCTGCTCCGTCCGAAGACCGACGGCCGGGCGGCCCGCTTCTACACCGTCGTGGCCCGCGACACCCTCGACCAGGACTTCGCGGCGAAACGACAGCGCTTCCTGGCCGAGCAGGGCTACGCGTACCGCATCCTCGACGCCACGGCCATCGCGGACAAGGAGCCCAGGGACTAGGGAGCTTCCTCGCAGGAACGGTCCAGCCAATTCACAGGCATCCCGAGGATACTGGGAGTGTGAAAAAAACAGGCCCTGAAGCGAAACTCCTGGTCGTCGACGACGAACCGAACATCCGCGAACTCCTGTCGACGTCGCTGCGCTTCGCCGGTTTCGACGTCGTCGCCGCCGCCAACGGCCGGGAGGCCCTCGCCGCCGCCGAGACGCACAACCCCGATCTCGCCGTCCTCGACGTGATGCTCCCGGACATGGACGGCTTCACCGTCACGCGGCGTCTCCGCGCTGCCGGGCGCCACTTCCCCGTCGTCTTCCTGACGGCCCGGGACGACACGGACGACAAGGTCACGGGCCTCACGGTCGGCGGTGACGACTACGTCACGAAGCCGTTCAGCCTCGACGAGGTCGTGGCCCGTATCCGCGCCGTGCTGCGCCGCACGCATCCGCTCGAGGACGACGACGCCGTGATCCGCGTCGCCGACCTGGAACTCGACGACGACGCACACGAGGTCCGGCGCAACGGGGAGACCATCGACCTCTCCCCCACCGAGTTCAAGCTCCTGCGGTACCTCATGATGAACCCGAACCGGGTCCTGTCCAAGGCCCAGATCCTGGACCACGTCTGGGAGTACGACTTCAACGGGGACGCGTCGATCGTCGAGTCCTACATCTCCTACCTGCGACGCAAGATCGACAGGAACCCCGACGCCGTCGCCCTGATCCAGACCAAGCGGGGCGTGGGCTACCTGCTGCGCACCGCTGACAAGCGGTAGCGCCGGCGACTTGGTCAAGCGTTGGAACGAGGCGTCGCTCCGCTCGCAGCTCGTGGCGATCATCATGCTCCTGATGATCGTCACGGTGGGCATCACCGGCCTCGCCACCGTCTCCCTCCTGCGGAACGGGCTGGTGGACCGCGTCGACCAGGACCTGTGGAACAACGCCAGGACCGTCGCGAACGACATCTACTCCACCGAGCCCCAGGCCGACGGCGCCGTGCTCAGGTACTACGCCGCCCTGCTCGACAGCGACGGGGGCGTGGTGGTGGCCAACCAGTCCGACGACGCCGTCGACGTGCCGGATCTCGCGGGGATGACGCAGGAACGCATCATCGACCTCGACGGCGCCGGCTTCGACGTGCCCAGCACCGACCCCGCCAGCCAGGGGTGGCGCGTGCGCATCTTCCGGTTCGCGAACACGGACGGGTACCTCGCGATCGCCTCACGTCTGAACACGGTGAACGAATCCCTGCAGGAGGCCAAGGAGATCATCTTCACCTCCGGCCTCGTCACGACGGCCCTCGCTTCACTCATCGCCTTCGTGACGGTGACGCGGCAGTTCGCGCCGCTCGCCCGCGTGGAGCGGACGGCTGCGGCGATCGCGGCCGGCGACCTCTCCCGTCGCGTCGCCGTCGAGCGCCCCGCCTCCGAGATCGGACGTCTCTCCCGGTCCCTCAACGCGATGCTCGCGCACATCGAGCGGGCCTTCGCCGCCCGCACCGCGTCGGAGACGAAGATGCGGCGGTTCGTGGCCGACGCGTCCCACGAGTTGAGGACGCCGCTCGTCACCATCCGCGGCTACTCGGAGCTGTACCGGCACGGCGCCCTGCAGAAGGACGAGGACGTCGCTGCGGCCATGGGCCGGATCGAGAGCGAGGCGATCCGCATGGGCCAGCTGGTCGAGGACCTGCTCACGCTGGCCCGGATCGACGAGCAGCGCCGCCCCGAGGTGAAGCCCGTGGACCTCACGGTGCTGGGCCATGACGCGGCCTTCGACGCACGGGCCACCGCACCGGATCGGACGATCTCCGTCATCGGGCTCGACGGCGGCAGCCCCCGTTCCGCGCCCACCCGAGGAGACGAGGCCCGGCTCCGCCAGGTGGTCGCGAACCTGATGACCAACGCGCTCCGGTACACGCCTGCAGGGTCGCCCATCGAGATCGCCGTCGGCGTGGCACCGGTGCTGCACGGCCACAGCGATTCCGTCCTCGAGGTACGCGACCACGGTCCCGGCATCTCGGAGGAGGACGCCGCCAAGGTCTTCGAGCGTTTCTACAGGGCGGACACCTCCCGCCACCGCGAGACCGGCGGCACGGGCCTCGGTCTCGCCATCGTCGCCGCACTGGTGGCCCAGCACGATGGCACGGTCAGGCTCGAGGAGACACCGGGCGGCGGCGCGACCCTGTCGATCCGGCTCCCGCACGTCCCCCTGGACGGGGAGACGGGCGACGAGGGAGCGACTGCGCAGGCCGAAACCTCCGACGACGCGCCCACGGAGGCGTCCCGGGCGCCGGCCTCCGATCGCCACCCTGCCTTCTCCACCGGCATCACCCCTCCACAGGCACCTCCGACGAAGCCCGTTGTCCACAAACGCCGCGACGCCCGCTGATCGCCCCCACCCAGGCCCTAGCGTCGAGGACGTCAAGGAAGCGCGAGCACGGGAGCACAGCATGGCATTCTTCAACGTAGACACCGACAGCCTGGCGGCCAAGAGCGGTCAGGTCCGGGGCACCATCGGGAGGCTGCAGGCGGAGGTCGACTCCATGCAGGCCGGACTGCGGGAGCTCGAAGGCCTCTGGACGGGGCAGGCAGCCACCAATTTCCAGCAGCTCATCCTGCAGTGGCGGGCCACGCAGCAGCAGGTCGAGGAGTCGCTGACCGGCATCAACGCGGCCCTCGACGTCGCCACCCAGCAGTACGCGGACGCCGAACAGAGCAATGCGCGGATGTTCATGAGCTGACCGGGAAGTGCCGGACAGCCGTCGACGTGCGGGCCGGCAGCAGATGGGTCTCCGCCCAGGCCGAGCACAGAAAGGGCGGCACCCCCTGTCCGGGAGTGCCGCCCTCTGCGTGCTTCGCGCGGGTGCCGCGCGAGCGGTGGGGACTAGAAGCCGCCCATGCCGCCCATGCCACCCATGTCGTCGCCGCCGCCGGCAGGAGCTGCCTTCTCCGGCTTGTCGGCCACGACGGCCTCGGTGGTGAGGAACAGGCCTGCGATCGACGCCGCGTTCTGCAGGGCCGAACGGGTGACCTTCACGGGATCGTTGACCCCGGCGGCGAGGAGATCCTCGTATACGCCGGTGGCAGCGTTCAGGCCGTGGCCGGCGGGCAGGCCGCGGACCTTGTCGACCACGACGCCGGGCTCCATGCCCGCATTGAAGGCGATCTGCTTGAGCGGTGCGTCGATGGCTACGCGGACGATGTTCGCGCCCGTCGCCTCGTCGCCCGTGAGCTTGAGGTTGGCGAATGCCTTGGCGCCGGCCTGGATGAGGGCTACGCCGCCACCGGCGACGATGCCTTCCTCGACTGCTGCCTTCGCGTTGCGGACGGCGTCCTCGATGCGGTGCTTGCGCTCCTTGAGCTCGACCTCCGTTGCGGCGCCGGCCTTGATGACTGCAACGCCGCCGGCCAGCTTGGCGAGGCGCTCCTGCAGCTTCTCGCGGTCGTAATCCGAATCGGAGTTGTCGATCTCGGCGCGGATCTGTGCCACGCGGCCGGCGATGGCGTCGGCGTCGCCGGCACCTTCGACGATGGTGGTCTCGTCCTTGGTCACGACGACCTTGCGGGCCGTGCCGAGCAGGTCGAGGGTGGCGGTCTCGAGCTTGAGGCCGACCTCCTCGGCGATGACCTGGCCACCGGTGAGGATGGCGATGTCGGCGAGCTGCGCCTTGCGGCGGTCACCGAAGCCCGGAGCCTTGACGGCGACGGACTTGAAGGTGCCGCGGATCTTGTTGACCACGAGGGTCGCGAGGGCTTCACCCTCGATGTCTTCGGCGATGATGAGCAGCGGCTTGCCCGACTGCATGACCTTCTCGAGGACGGCGACGAGATCCTTCACGTTGCTGATCTTCGAGTTGACGATCAGGATGTAGGGATCCTCGAGGACCGTCTCCTGGCGCTCTGCGTCCGTGACGAAGTAGCCCGAGATGTAGCCCTTGTCGAAGCGCATACCCTCGGTGAGCTCGAGCTCGAGCCCGAAGGTGTTGGACTCCTCGACGGTGATGACGCCTTCCTTGCCCACCTTGTCGAGTGCTTCGGCGATCAGGGCGCCGATCTCGTTGTCACCGGCAGAGATGGAGGCGGTGGCAGCGATCTGCTCCTTGGTCTCGATCTCCTTGGCGGAGGCGAGGAGTTCCTCGGTGACGGCCTGGACGGCCTTCTCGATGCCGCGCTTGAGGCTCAGGGGGTCGGCGCCGGCCGCGACGTTGCGCAGGCCTTCCTTGACCAGGGCCTGGGCGAGCACGGTAGCGGTGGTGGTTCCGTCGCCTGCGACGTCGTCGGTCTTCTTCGCGACCTCCTTGACGAGCTCGGCACCGATCTTCTCGAACGGGTCGTCGAGTTCGATCTCCTTGGCGATCGACACGCCGTCGTTCGTGATGGTGGGGGCACCCCACTTCTTCTCGAGCACGACGTTGCGGCCACGGGGGCCGAGGGTCACCTTGACGGCGTCAGCGAGGATGTTGAGGCCCCGCTCGAGGCCGCGACGGGCCTCTTCATCAAAAGAAATGATCTTGGCCATATTGGCTTAGGTCCTTTCGGGACGGTTGCATTTCAGCATGTGAATGCTTGGCTGCGTGTGGTGCCCGCGACGGCCGGGTGGCGCCTGAACGATCTCTTTCACGTTCCTGCTCCACCCCCACCACAGAGGTTTGTCTGCTTCACGCGCCTCGCGCAGTCTTAGCAGTCTGCGCGCGCGAGTGCTAACTCAATAATTAGCACTCCCACCCTACGAGTGCAACCCGTCGGGGCCGCCCGGTGGCGGTCGTCACGCCCTCCCGCCGCCGGTGTCCAGATGCCATGGCGCGGAGTCCCGCGAGGGCATAGGTTGGGCGGACCACGAGTCCCAGGAGGCACAGTGTCCACGTCAGCGAGCGGTCCGGACCGCGGAGAGTCCGACGAGCAGGTCGCGGCGGAGGGGGCTGCCGAGGCAGCCTCTCCCCGGCAGTCGAGCGGCGCGGACAGCCCTGCCCCGGAGCCGGATGTCCGGCACGAGGATGGCTCCGGCGATGCCGGCAGGGACCCGTCCCGGCAGCCCTACGAGCAAGCGCCGTACCAGCAGCGCCCCTCTTCACAGGGACCTGGCCGGCGGGACCCGTACCGGCATGGCCGGCCCTCGCCCTACGAGCGGCCGCCGTATCAGCAGTCCGGTCCCTACGATCAGCCGCCCTACCAGCAGCCGGGCCCCGACCAGCAGCCGGGCCCCTACGAGCAGCCGCCCTACCAGCAGTCCGGACCCTACGAGCAGCAGCCCCATCAGCAGCCGGCTCCGGGCCAGGCCCCCGATGCCCAGGGCGGGTACAACCAGGGTGGGTACAGCTACAGCGGATACAGCCAGGGCGGATACGGGCAGCCGTACCCTCCGCAGAAATCCAGGGTCGTCGCAGGCGTACTGGGCATCCTCCTCGGCTCCCTCGGCATTCACCGGTTCTACCTCGGCTTCACCACGATCGGCATCATCCAGATCCTCATGTCGACCGTCGGCGCGGTGTTCACCTTCGGACTGAGCGCCATCGCGGCGAGCATCTGGGGGCTCATCGAGGGCATCATGATCCTCGTCGGGTCCGAGCAGTTCCGCCGGGACGCCCGGGGCATCCCGCTCAAGGACTGACACATCGACCGGAGGGTGCTCCGCGCTCCCACCCGCCGCTTGGCGGCCCGGCGACGGCGCCCCACGCGGGCCGGTCGTCGATGACCCGGTCACACGCAGGCCGGGCGTCGGCGCCCCGGCGGCATACGCGGGCCGGGCGCCCTCCGGGCACCACCGCGGTTACTGGAACTCGGCGCCGAGGACGAGGGAGATGTCCGGTGAGATGGCGGCGCTCTCGACGAGGTTCGTGATGCCGAGCTCCGCGGCCACGGCTTCAGCGTCGGCGCGCTGCCCCTCGTCGTTGTAGAAGACGACGGAAGCCTCCACGGGGACGCCGGCCCAGTTCCCGGGAAGGGCGGAGGTCCATCCGGCTGAAGCCAGGCGACCGGCCGCCACCGACGCGAGACCCGGCGAGCCCGTGCCGTTGAGGACGTTGACGGTCTGGGTCCGGTCCGCAGCGTCCGCTTCGTCCGAGGCCGCGGAGGACGCGGCGTCGGTCGCCGTCCCGCTCGGCCCACTCGTGGTGTCGGGAGACGCAGTGCCCGACGGTTCCGCCGTCGCGGCCGCGCCCTCGGTCGCGGAAGCCTCGGCGCCCGACGACGGCGTCACATCGCCGTCGTTCCCCCCGGCGAGATCGAGGCCGGGAAGGAGGAAGTACGAGCCCACACCGATCAGGAGCGCAAGGGCCCCTGCGGTGATCTTGAGTCCGAGGCCGTTCGACTGCGCCGGAATGATCCGCTCGCGGTGGACCCCCTGGCGCGCGGACGATACCGGGACGCGGTCGAATTCGTCCCGCGGGTGATCAGTCATGGGCGTGGGTGGTCCTTCGCTCGTCGAGAATGGCGGGACGTACTAGATATCCGCGCCGAGCCGGCGGGCCGAGCGTGCCTTCTGCCGGGTGGACCTCAGGCGCCTCAGCCTCTTGACGAGCATCGGGTCGTGGGCGAGGGCCGCCTCGGTGTCGATGAGGGCGTTGAGTGCCTGGTAATAGTGCGTGGCGGACATGCTGAACAGGTCACGGATCGCCTGCTCCTTCGCGCCCGAGTACTTCCACCATTCGCGTTCGAGAGCGAGCATCCGCTGCTCGCGGTCACCCAGGGCCAGCCGGTCGTCCGTCCCGGACGTCGCGTCATCCGAATGCCGCTGCGGCTCGGCCATCTCCCCCGTCGCCTTCCTTCAGTGGGCACAACTGTCACCCTATGGTAGTAGGGAATGACAGCACTGTCATTCGAGCGGCAGAGCCCGACCACCCGGGCGAGAATGAAGTCATGACTTCTCCCGACCCCACCCTGTTCGACCTGCCGGGCACGCCTCCGGGCAGCGACCGGACCGGCGCTGCGGGACCTCGGAGGGCCGAGCAACCGTCCCCCCATGCCTCCGCCTTCCCCTTCGCCGATCCGGCCCGCATCGAGGATCTGGTTCCCGCTGACTGGGCGGGCGCGCTCAAGCCGGTGGAACCGGTCCTCCACCGGCTCGCGGCGTCCCTGGCGGAGGATCTCGACGGCGGGCACCGGGTCCTGCCCGACGCACCCCAGATCCTCCGGGCCTTCACCACCCCGCTGGACAGCGTCCGGGTGGTCATCGTCGGGCAGGATCCCTACCCCACGGTCGGCCACGCCGTCGGGCTCAGTTTCGCCGTCGACCCGCGGACCCGACCGATCCCGCGAAGCCTCGCCAACATCTATCGCGAGCTCGTCTCCGATACGGGCGCGGAGCCGCCCGCGTCGGGTGACCTCTCCGGCTGGACCGAGCAGGGTGTGCTCCTCCTCAACCGCGTGCTGACCGTCCGCGCGGGTGAGGCAGCGTCGCACCGGGGTTGGGGGTGGGAACAGGTGACCGACGCCGCCATCCGCGCTCTCGTCGCGCGGGGCGGCCCACTCGTGGCCATCCTGTGGGGCAAGGACGCGCTCCGGCTCAAGCCGTTGCTCGGCCCGACGCCCACGGTCGAGTCGGTGCACCCCAGTCCGCTCTCGGCCTCCCGCGGGTTCTTCGGCTCCCGGCCCTTCAGCCGTGCGAACGAACTCCTCGCGCGGCAGGGCGCCGATCCCATCGACTGGTCGCGCACGGGCGGCCGTGCCGGCTGACGCCTGGTGTCGCAGCGCGGGTGTGCGACGCAGATCCGACGGGCGGAGGCATGGGACGGCTCGGAAGTAGGGTTCGTAGGCCGGGTGGGCCTGCCGACGCACCCGGCTACCGCCGCCGGTTCCGCTGCCGCTCGTCGGAGCTGAGCTTCCTCGTGAACGGTCGCGCCAGGTTGTCACCGAGGACGACGCCCGCGGCAATCGCCAGCACGACCGTCAGGGCGTTGAAGAGGCCCAGCGCGCCGTCGGACACGATCTCCGACTCGATGGTGAGCATGTACATCGAGCGGAAGATGGACAGCCCCGGGTAGAGGAACAGCACAGCGGGAACGGCGACGACGAGTTGGGGGGCGCCGAGCCGGAGGGCCACGACGCGCGAGAGTCCACCGATCAGGATGGCCGCGAGGGCCGGTGCCAGCCGGTACCCCACGCCGGCTGCCACGGCGCTGATCATCAGGAGATATCCGGCGACAGCCACGAGCGAGGTCGGGATCACGAGCTTCACGTCGGTCTGCTCGGCGATGCAGATCATGGCCACGGCGATGAATATCAACACCGCGACCAGGGGCCATGGGTACTGGCTGCCCGAGGAGTCGAACACCTGGAGTTCAGGGATCCCGAGCGCCGATCCGGCGACGAGGGCCACGGCGATGCCTGCCACGAGCGCCGCGAAGACGAGGATCGCCGAGAGATATCGACCCGCAGCCGTGACCGGGAACCCGTTGATGGCGTCCTGCGTCGCGGAGACCAGCCGGCCGGTCGGCAGGAGCAGCAGGATACCGCCCACCACGACGAGGGCCGGGGCAATGGGCACCTGCAGCCACCAGAACAGCATCGCGATCAGGGTGACGAGCGCCGCCGACGTGGCGACGGAGAAGAACTCGGGGACGCGCCACTCCCCCAGCTTGCGGCTCACCAGGTCGACGAGGATGCAGCTGATGAAACCGACCAGCGAACCGAGCAGGGTCCCGCCGACGAAGGCCACGATGGCCGCCGAGAAGATGCCGAACGCGGCCGTCACCATCCAGCGGGGGAAAGGCTTCGGCCGGTGGGTGATCTCGTCGAGCCGCTGGGCGGCCTCGGTCCGGGAGACCCCGCCGTCGGCGATATCGGAGACGAGCCGGTGGATGGCCGTGAGGCCCGCGTAGTTGTTCGTCCATGAGCGGACCACGCGCAGCACCGTCGTCGGCGTCTGGTCCTTCACGGAGTAGTTGATGATCACCGACTGGTTGGTGATGTCCACCTCGATGTGGTCGAGACCGAAAGCCGCCGTGACCGCGATGATGCTCGTCTCCACCTCGAGGGCACCCGCGCCGTACCGGAACATGGTCTCGGCCAGGTTCAGGGCGAAGTCGAGGGCCTTGCGGGCGCCGGCGTCGGGACCGCCGACCTGGATCATGGGATTCGCGTAGGGGCTGCCGGCAAGCCGCTCGACGATGCTCATGGCCTGGGTGGGCGGAGCCTCGCCCTGCACGAGGCGGCGGAGCACGCTCCTGGCTGCCGCGTTGGACCGGCTCGACGACGGCACGCTCCGCGGTGTCGTGGGCAGTGCATCCGTGGGCCGCGTGATGGGCTGCCGCTGACGGGACGGCCGGGGGATCTTCGGTTCCGACGCGGGGCGCTTCGGTGGGGCCCCGGTCCTGCCGCCCTTCCTGGCGGGACCTCCCGGGCTTGCCGCCAGCTGCCGCTTCTCGTCCTCGGACGGGTCGAAGGGGCGCCGGATCACCGGGAGGGCTTCCGCTACGGGCGATGGATCGGGGGGCAGAGGCCCATCCCCCGGGGTCGAACCGTCTTTCACAGCGGCCTTTCGTGCATCGATCGCGGTGCCCTCTGCGGGCTCTTCCTCAGTAGAACGGCTGATGCGTGCGTCGCCAGTGGATCTGGCGCGCCACACGCTCCGCGATCGTGTTCCAGACACGATACTTCCAGCCGCTGACCACGAGGTCGTAACAGCCGGCGAAATCCGTCACCGTCTTGGTGAAACTCGTCTTGAACAGTCCCAGTCCGTGGAACGGGTGGTCCTTGTCCTTCAGCCGGTCGCTGGGCGGGGTGCCGCAGAAGTCGTACTCGACGATCCCGAACTCGTCCTTGAGGTCGGTGATGGCCTGCCACTGTACGAGATGGGAATCCCCGTACTGGGTCCGCCCAGGACGGGAACCGCCGTCCTTGTAGGTGCCCTTGGTGCCGTAGTTGACCACGAAGGCGCCGACCGAGGGCTGCCCGTCCTCGTAGACGAAGTAGAAGCGGCCCTGCCCTGCATCCACGAAGTTCTGCCAGAAGCGGCTGTAGTACTCCAGTGAGCGCATCCGGGCGGCCGAGCGGTCCTCGATGTGCGCCATGAGCGAGTACATGGCTTCGAAGGTCTCCTGCGTCGGCTCCATCCGCCGGACCTCGACCCCCTCACGCATGGCCCTGCGGACCGCGTTGCGACCGCGCGAGTGCAGGTTCCGCAGGAGCTGGTTGGCATCCGGCGTGGTGTCCAGGATGGCCGTGCTGTCGTTGGGCTGCAGGTTGAAGGTCTTGACGAGCCCGGCCGACTGCAGTGCCTCCCGCACCTCCGGTCCATCCACGAGATCCGGCTCCACCTTGATCGCGAAGACGTTGTGCGCCTCCCTGCGGGCGAGGTCGGCGACGGCGTGCGCGGCGGCAGGCACGTGGGATGCCTCGGTGACCGCCGGGCCCTTGATCAGGTACCACAGCGCCCCGATGACGGGGACCTTCTCCTCCAGGACGAGGTTGTGGGTCCTGTACCCGGGGCCTTCGAGGACCACGAATCGCGGCCGCCACCCGTGATGGGACTTCACCTCCGCGAACGCCGCGGAGGAGAGCAGGTTGCCTCCGCCGGGGTTCGCCATCACGAGGGAATCCCAATTCTGCTGCTCGGTCCCGGTGGCGAAACGAGCGCTGAAGTCGACCAAGATTCCTCATTCACTGGTGGTGGCAACCGAAGGACGCCCTCAAGTCTAGCGGCAGCGCCCTACCCCTCCGCGTTGCATGACGCACTGGTTGCCTGGGGGAACAGGGTTTCCTGTACTCGCCCCGTCCGGGTGGCTAGCATCGGCGATATGGACTTCAGATACCTCGGCAACAGCGGCTTCAAGATCTCGGAAATCACGTACGGCAATTGGCTCACCCACGGATCGCAGGTGGAGAACGACGTCGCCACGCAGTGCGTGCGCGCCGCGCTCGACGTCGGCATCACCACCTTCGACACCGCGGACGTGTACGCGAACACGGCGGCGGAGACTGTCCTCGGCGAAGCACTCAAGGGCGAGCGGCGCCAGTCGCTCGAGATCTTCACGAAGGTCTGGGGGCCCACGGGACCGAAGGGACACAACGACGTCGGGCTGTCCCGCAAGCACATCATGGAGTCGATCGACGGATCGCTGCAGCGGCTGCAGACGGATTACGTCGACCTCTACCAGGCACACCGGTACGACTACGAGACGCCCCTCGAGGAGACGATGCAGGCCTTCGCCGACATCGTGCGTCAGGGCAAGGCCCTGTACATCGGGGTCAGCGAGTGGACGGCGCAGCAGATCCGTGACGGTCATGCCCTCGCGAGGGACCTCGGCTTCCAGCTGATCTCCAACCAGCCCCAGTACTCGATGCTGTGGCGCGTCATCGAGGGCGACGTCGTCCCCACGTCCGAGGAGCTCGGACTGTCGCAGATCGTCTGGTCGCCCGTCGCGCAGGGCGTGCTGACGGGCAAGTACGCGCCGGGCCGGCAGCCCGAGCAGGGCACGCGCGCCTCGGACGACAAGGGCGGCGCCGACATGATCAAGCGCTGGATGAGCGACGAGGTACTCACGGGCGTGCAGAAGCTCGCGCCGATCGCCGACGGCGTGGGCCTCACGATGGCCCAGCTGGCCGTCGCGTGGGTGCTGCAGAACAAGAACGTGGCCTCGGCGATCATCGGCGCCTCCCGGCCCGAGCAGGTGAAGTCGAACGCGGTCGCCGCCGGCGTGAAGCTCGAGGACGACGTCCTGACGGCGATCGACGACGCGATCGGCGACCTCGCCGAGACGGACGTCGCGAAGACCGTCTCCCCCGAGACGCGGCCGGTCTGATGGCGGCTGCGACCAGCCCCCTGAACGTCGCGGTGACGGGCTCGAACGGGAAGTTGGGGCGGAGCGTCGTCCGTGGCCTGCGCGAGGCCGGGCACACCGTCCTCGAGCTCGACCAGCACGGCGAGCGCACCCCGACGTTCCTCCGCATCGACCTGCGGGACTACGGCCAGGTGCTCGATGCGCTCCTCGGCGTGGACGACCGGCACTCCGGCCTCGACGCCGTCGTGCATCTCGGAGCGATCCCGGCTCCGGGCCTGCAGGCGGACGTGGCGACGTTCCACAACAACATGACCGCCACGTACAACATCTTCCAGGCGTGCAGGCGGGCCGGCATCAAGCGGGTCGTGTACGCGTCCAGCGAGACCGTCCTCGGACTCCCGTTCGACACCCCGCCCCCGTACATCCCGGTGGACGAGGAATACCCGGCCCGGCCCGAGACCACGTACTCCCTGGTCAAGCACCTCGAGGAGCAGCTGGCGATCGAACTGACGCGCTGGGATCCGCAGCTGAGCATCACGGCCCTGCGCTTCTCGAACGTCATGGATCCAGAGGACTACGCCGCGTTCCCCTCCTTCGACGCGGACGCGACCGCCCGGAAGTGGAACCTCTGGGGGTACATCGACGGGCGGGACGGCGCCCAGGCCGTGGCGAAGGCCCTCGAGAACGCGGCGCCGGGCTTCGACCGCTTCATCATCGCGGCGGCCGACACCGTCATGAGCCGTGCCAGCGCCGACCTTGCGGCCGAGGTGTTCCCCGGGGTGGAGCTGACGCGCGAGGTGGGCGAGCACGAGACACTCCTCTCGATCGACAGGGCCCGCCGGGTGCTGGGGTACGAACCCCGGCACAGCTGGCGCGACCACGTCTAGGTCCATCCATCCAGGCAGTCCTCGATGGTCCGGGCGACGGCGCGAACTGTCGCCCGGACCTGTTCATCAGTAGGCTGATGATTGACGATGCGCAGTACTGACGAAAGGCACAGAAGATGACCGAGAACCTTCCCGATGAGGAACTGACCATCGTGGGCGAGGAGCCCGAGATGCCGAACGACGCGCTCTCCCCCGATGCCCTGGACCCGGTCCTCGATGGCCGGCCGGACAGCTACGAGGGCGCGGCGGAGGTCGACCCGGACCACTGGCGGGAGGATCCCCTGCTGCAGGACGAGCCCGGGGCGGCCGAGACCGGCGCCGGCGAGAACGGTGTCGATGAGAACGGTGTCGCCGCCATCGGCGAGGAGGGCATCCTCAGCGACCAGACGCTCCGGGGGGAGACGGCCGAGGCCCGGTACGAACACGGCGACGAGCAGTACCCGCCCGAGGAGCCGATGCTGGGCGAGGCCGCGGCCGACGTCGACTTCGGGATGATGGAGGACGACGAGGTCGACGGCAGCGACGATCCCGCCAACCTCGGCGGTTCGCCGCTGTCCGCGATCGACGAGCAGGACATCGAGTAGCGCACCGGCCTGCCCGCTGCAGCATGAAGCCCCGGGGATGTCCTCGGGGCTTCGTCATGTCCGATCCGCGCCCGTGAGCCTCCCGCCGGCCCCTGGGGCGCCGACGTCGGACCCTCCCGCCCCGGCGCAGGAGCCCACGGCACACGCCGTCCGCGCCCGTGAGGCAGGACACATCCGGAATACGCTCCGCCACCGGCCCGTTGCTGCCCAGTAGGAAACCGACCGGAAAGTAGGACCTCGTGAAACTGTTCTCCCCCCTCACGCTCGGCACGCTCGAACTCCCCAACCGCGTGGTGATGGCCCCGCTCACACGGGTCCGCTCGGGTGACGCCGGCATCCCGGGCGACATCGTCGTCGAGCATTACCGCCAGCGTGCATCCCTCGGCCTGATCGTCAGCGAGGGCACCTACCCCAGCCACGCCGGCCAGGGCTTCCCGGGCCAGCCCGGGCTGGTCGAGGACGCTCAGCTCGCCGGCTGGAAGCGCGTCACCGATGCTGTGCACGCGGACGGCGGGCGGATCGTCGCGCAGGTCATGCACGCGGGCCGGGTGACGCACGCCGACACGAACGGCGGGTACGAGGTCGTGGCGCCCAGCGCCATCGCGATCGACGGCACCACGCGCACCAGCACCGGCAAGCAGCCGTACCCGGTGCCGCACGCCCTCACCACCGAGGAGCTGCCGGGCATCATCGAGGAGTTCGTCACCGCCTCGCGGCGGGCCATCGATGTCGCGGGGTTCGACGGCGTCGAGCTGCACGGCGCCAACGGCTACCTGCTGCACGAGTTCCTCTCCCCCGAGTCGAACCAGCGCGACGATGTCTACGGCGGATCGCCCGAGAAGCGGGCGCAGTTCGTCATCGAGCTCGTCACGGCTGTCGCCGCCGAGGTCGGCGCGGAGAAGGTCGGGCTGCGCATCTCGCCCGCGCACAACATCCAGGACGCACTTGAGACGGAGGCCGCCGACGTGCACGCGACCTACGGCACGCTGGTCGACGCCCTTGCCCCGCTGAACCTCGCCTACCTGAGCGTCCTGCACGCCGAGCCCACGGGAGAGCTGATCCAGGACCTGCGCGCGCGCTTCGGCGGACCCGTCCTGATCAACAGCGGTTTCGGCGTGATCACCAACCGCGAGGAGGCCATCGCCATCCTCGATGACGGCGTGGGCGACGCCGTCGTCGTCGGCCGTCCCGCTATCGCGAACCCCGACCTGGCCCGCCGCTGGCGCGAGAACCTGCCGGAGAACGAGCCCAATCCGGCCACGTTCTATTCGACGGGCGCCGAGGGGTACACGGACTACCCGTTCTACGACGGCTCCGTGAACGCCAACTAGGACGCCGGCAGGCACCTGCCTGCAGTCTGCTGGACCGCACCCCGGAGGGCGTCCCCGTCTTGCGACGGGGGCGCCCTCCGTGGTTCCCGGCCGGCGTCCGGGGCTTCCATGCCCTGATCGTCAGCATGCCGACGATCGCGCGTCACGCGAAACCTCGCGGGTGATGCCCCGGGCGTCGATCCGTAGACTGACGCCACGGGAGCCTGCGTTCCCTCGACCCGGAAGGACGAGTGCATGTCGGAGATTCCAGGCGACGACGACCGGATCCACACCGAGGCCCCCGCCGAGGGCGATACCGCCGCCGACCCCGCGGACACCAGGGTGCACTCCGAAGACCCTGCCGAAGGAGCGGACTCGGACGACAGGACCGGGTCGGGCGCCTAGCACCGGCCCACCCCCGCGTACCGGGGAACAAGCCGGGCTGCTGTCCCCGGGGCCCACTGGGTGGGGTCGGCGCCTAGCGCCGGTGCCGTTCGGCGGCCTGCCGGCCCAGCTCGGCCACGGCCGCTCCGGCGACGACGAGCGAGAGCGCGACGACGGCCAGCATCATGTACAGCACCACGAGGGTGGTCATCGGCGATGATGCGCTGTGCAGGATCCGCAGACCCCCAAACAATCCGACGGCCCAGAAGACACCCACGCCCGCGAGCGCGTAGGTCGCGCGCCTGTGCCCACGATCGAAGCCCATACTCCGGGCACACTGCGTGAGAAGCCTCTGCCATTGATCCATAGCTCAACTATGAGGTGGCGGGCGGGAAGCACCGGCAGCCGTCGTTATCGTGTTCCTCACACCGGCGAATCCATCAGCCCATGATCTACGGCCTGCGCAACGGGGCAATCTCGGCGTGCGGCGGAGCGAGGGCAGGACCCGCCGGCCCCCGGTGACTCCCGGGGTCCCTCCGAGCCTTCGGGGCGTCGACCGGGCGTCGTCACGGGATTCCTCGGCCGCTGCAGGGAGGCCGCAGACGCAGGAAGGGAGCCGCGCCGATGGCGGACTCCCTTCCTGGTGTTCGGCTCCGGCGGTCAGCGCCCCGCGCGCGGATCGTCGTCCCGCGTGACGTCCGGGTCGATCGTGTCGGCGTCCTGCTGGTGATGCGTCACCTTCTCCCGCAACCCCTGCGCGTCGGCCTGGCGCTCCTGGGCCTGTCGGCGGAGCCTCTCCGCCTCGACCTCGGCCTGCTGGGCTTCGGCGTCCGCCATCGAGGCCTTGGCCTCGCGCTCGCGGGCTTCGAGTTCGGTGGCCTTCGCCTCCTCGCGCATCTCGGCCGCGCGGTGCCGGTCCTCTTCCTGCTGGTGCTGGCGTTGGACCGCTGCCCGCTTGCGGGCGAGGATCGCAACGAGGGCGATGATGGCCAGGACGACGATGATCCCGACGATGATCCACACCACTTGGTTCGTATCCACTGCTGACTCCTTCGATCGTTGACGGCGACGGCCCCGCAGGGCGTTCCTAGCTCCCGAAGCCGCCCAGGCCGGGGATCTTGCCCAGCAGGTCCTGCGGGTTGATGCCGAGCTTCGCGAGGAGATCGGCGTGCTGCTCCGGATCCACCTGATCGGGGAGCTGAGACTGTGCCTGGTCGGCGTCGTCGTTCTTGCCCTGGCTCTTCAGCAGGTCGATTATCTGTGCCTTGTCGATCTTCATTGCTGCCTCCTCGTGGACGATCCTCAGTGGTAAGCGTGCTTAGGAAGCATGCCACAGCGTCGTCGCACTGTCACGGGCCGGGGACGCACTGGAGAATGGCCGGATGCCCTTCCTCCTGACGATCCTCGCCGACACCCATCTGCCGAAGCGTGCCGGGCAGCTGCCCGGCGAGGTGTGGGACGCGGTCGAGGCGGCCGACGTCGTCGTCCATGCCGGGGACTGGACCGAGGCGCCGCTGCTGGACGAGCTCGAGGCCCGGGCCCGCCGACTCATCGCCTGCTACGGGAACAACGACGGCGGGGACCTCCGGGCACGCCTTCCCCTGGTCGCACGGGCCGAGCTCGACGGCGTCCGCCTCGCCGTCGTGCATGAGACAGGACAGAAGCTCGGCCGTGAAGCCCGCATGGCCTCGCTCTACCCCGACGTCGACGTCCTGGTGTTCGGGCACAGCCACATCCCGTGGGATACGCGGGCCGCGACGGGGCTGCGCCTGCTCAACCCGGGCTCCCCCACGGACCGTCGTCGCCAGCCGCACTGCACCTTCATGACGGCGACCATCGATGCGGGGCACCTGGACGTCGACCTGCGCCGCCTGCCGCTACGTTGATCCTGAGCGAGGTCCGGGGATCGCCCGGCGGCCCGCCCGGAGCTTCGGGATGACAGGACCCACGGAGACCCGGTGGAAGCGCCGGATTGGTAGTGTGACCAGCAGAAGTCAGCCGCCTGTCGAAATCCTGGGAGCCCCGTGAGCAAGCACCTGTACCCGCTCGTGTCCGCCGGCGCGGTCATGCTGTGCGGCCTCACCCTCGGTGCGCTGCCCGCGGAGGCCGTGGAGTGCCCCACCATCGGCAGCGGCATCGCAGGGTGCGAGGCCCCCCGGACGCAGGCCCCCGGCGGTCCCAGCAGAATCGCCCCCGCCACACAGAACGACCCGGGACGGACCGATACCGCACCGGCCACCAGGAAGGAGACGACGCCGGCACCGCCGCCGCAGCCGGATCCGACGACGTCGCCGGATCCGACAGATCCGCCGGCGACACCCCCGGTGGTCATCAAGCCACCGGTGGAGCCCGTAGAGCCGACGACGCCACCAGCGACGGCGACACCGGATCCCACGCCCACACCGGAGCAGATTGTGCCGGCCCCGGCCCCCGCACCGGCCCCGGCTCCGGCTCCGCTGCCGGCACCGCCACTGCAGCCGATCGTTCCTGCCGTCCCCCTGCCCCCGGCCCCCGAAGTCCTGCCGGCCCCCGTCATCGTCGAGGAGCCCCCGGCCACGGAGACATCGACTCCGAAACCCACCCGCAGCTCGGCCGAACCGTCACCATCCGCGACCCCGTCCGCGAGCACCTCTGCGCCCACGGCCTCGCCCTCCGCGAGCGCCGACGAAGCGGTGGCGATCGACCGGACGGACGCTCGCAGGCAGCCGAACATGCCCTTCCTCGCGCTCCTCTCGATCGTCATCATCGGCTGCATCGCCGGGCTCGTGAAGGTCGCCGCGCCTTTCGTCGAACGACGGTCGCACTAGGCCAGGGCGCCTGTTCCTTTCCGCCGCGAGCCCCGCTAGGCTAGGTGCCGAAAGGCTCCGGGAGCCGTCGGAGAGTACAAGGAGGTGGAGTCATGAACAAGGTCCTTGCCGTTGCGCTGTGCGCCGACAACAACCCCATGCACCCCGCCTCCCCGGCGTCCGCGCGGTAGCTGCGCCCTGCGGGAGGCCTCCTCCGGAGGAACCGCGTTGAACACTCTTCTGCAGTACGGCTTCACCGACCGCATCGGTGCCCTCTTCTCGTTCCACTTCCGGCGTGCAACCGGCCAGGGTGGTCCGCGCGGACCGCGGGCGGGTCCTGGCCGCTGCGCTGCAGGGCACCCTGCACCTCGACAGCCCGGACCCCCTCGTCACCGGGGACTGGGTAGGGCTGACGGGCGACGGCGACCACCGCGTCATCACCGGACACCTGCCCCGCTCGTCGCTGCTCCAGCGCAAGCGGGCGTACGATCCGCTGTCCGAACCCCAGGTCCTGGCCGCGAACATCGACCTCCTGGGAGTCGTGGTGCCCCTGGACCGGCCGCTCTCGACCAACCGGCTCGAGCGCACCCTCGTCGCCGCCTGGGATTCCGGCGCTGTACCCCTCGTCATCCTGACCAAGGCCGATCTCAGCTCGCGCTTCGACGGCGTGGTCGCCGAGACGGTCGAGCGTGCCCGTGGGGTCGAGGTGCTCACGACGTCGGCGGAGGCCGGTGACGGCCTCGAGCACCTGCGCGAACGGATCGGCGCCGGGCGGACCCTGGCGCTGGTGGGCCCCTCGGGTGCCGGGAAGTCGAGCCTGATCAACGCCCTGGTCGACGACCCCCGCCAGGACACGGGCGAGGTCCGGGCCGCCGACGGACGCGGGCGGCACACGACGACCGCCCGGGAGCTGGTGCCGCTCGGGGACGGTGCCGTCCTGATGGACACACCGGGGCTGCGCGGCTTCGCGCTGTGGGACGCGGAGGACGGACTGTCCCGGGTGTTCGGTGACGTCGAGGAGCTCTTCGCCGGATGCCGGTTCGGTGACTGCGCCCACGAGGGCGAACCCGGATGCGCGGTGCAGTCCGCCATCGCGTCCGGGGACCTCGAGGAACGCCGCTGGCTGAGCTACCGGAAGATGGACCGCGAACTCGCGAGCCTGCACCGACGGCAGGATGTCGCGGAGCAGCGGCGTCACGCGAGGTCGTTCCACCGGCTGGCCCGGGACGTCGCCAGGGCCAAGGACTACCGGAACCGCTTCAGGGAAGGATGACGGGCGCCTCGACGACGGCGACGGTGGTGGGGAGGCGGCCGGCGGAGGCCGCACACATGAGGGGGAAAGCACTTCGCCTCCCGAAAGGATCGCCCGCCATGATGGGTGCCCACCACGCAGCTTGCGGCGCCGGGCTGCTCAGCGTCCTGCTGGTGGCCTTCGCCGCCAAGGCCCTGAAGATCATCCCGGACGGCCTGAAGAAGTCCCTGTGGCCGTCGGCCTCGCTGCGGGTGCGGTCGTCACCGCTTTCGCGGCCGCGGCGGGCCTCGAATGCGGTTTCAGTGGCATGGGGCCTGACGTCCCCCGGGCGTCCTATCGGGATCCATGGCCATGGACCCCGCGACGAAGGCGTGGGCAGTCCATGCCGGGCTGGTTCGGGACGCCCGTTGGAGCGCCCGCAGCGCGGCTTACGAACATGTCCCGCATCGCCTTGTTCTTCGTCAGGCCCCTGGTCGGGAGGGGAGGCAGGTCATGTTCTCTCGTTGACAGCATTTGTAGGGAGCGTAGGCTCAAAATGTTTGGCAGCACGTTCGACCGGCAGGTCCGACGGGACGCGATGGCGTCCGGATCGAGAAAGGTGCCCTTTCGTGGATATCCCAACTCCCTGGCCATCGCTTGACCCGTCCGCCGTCGGTGCCCTGAGTTCGTCCCTTCGGGGCCAGCTTTTCCACCCTGGCGAGCACGGTTATGACGACGTCCGGAAGGTCTTCAACGCGATGATCGACCGCCGTCCCGCCGTTATCGTCCGCCCAGCCGACGCGGAAGATATCTGCCGTACGGTGAGCTTCGCACGGACAAACCATCTCCCCGTCTCCGTCAAGGGGGGCAGTCATAACGTAGCCGGGAGTGCCGTGATCGACCGTGGGCTCATGCTGGATTGCTCAGGCATGAAGAAGATTAGGGTCGACGCCGAACGGCGCGTCGCCGTGGCCGGAGCCGGGGCGTTACTGGCCGACCTTGACCGCGCCACCCAGACAGGTGGCCTTGCCACGCCGCTGGGAGTGGTGTCGGTTACCGGCATCGCTGGCCTGACTCTGGGCGGCGGCATCGGCTGGCTCAACGGCAAGCACGGTCTCGCCTGCGACAACGTGCTCGCCGCCAATATCGTGACTTCGGACGGGGGGCTTCTGAAGGTGAGCGCCGACGAGCACGCAGACCTCTTCTGGGCAATCCGGGGAGGCGGCGGCAACTTTGGCGTGGTCACTTCGTTCACCTATCGGCTGCATCCCGTCGGACCGGTCCTTGCCGGAGGATTCTTATTCCCGGCGGAGCGCACGCGGGAGGTCCTGCGGTTCTACCCCGAATTCGCCGCCTCGTGTCCCGATGAACTCTCGATGTCAGCAAGTTTGGGGCGCGACGACTCGGGGAACCCTGTTCTTAGCGTCGGCGTTTGCTGGAGCGGCGAGCACGGCGGGGCGGATTCTGCGCTCCGACCCCTGCGTGATCTCGGCCCGGCGGTAGACATAGTCGCACCAACCGACTATTGCGAACTGCAAAGCGCTCACGATGCGGGCTTTCCTCAGGGCCAGAACCACTATTGGAAATCGAGCTTCTTCACGGAATTCACCGACGACGCCATCGACATCCTGCTCCATTTTGCGGCCGAGCTGCCCTCACCGGCGAGCGGCATCGGTATGCAGCAAATGCACGGTGCGGCCGCGCGGGTCGACACCGCAGCCACGGCGTTCCCGCATCGCCGGTCGCAGATTGAACTCCTCATCCTGTGCCAGTGGGCCGACCCGGCTGAAACGGAGCGCAACGTCGGCTGGGCCCGCGCCTTGTTCGAGGCGCTGCAGCCCTTCGCCGTGCGCGGGGTCTACGTCAACGATCTGGGCGATGAAGGTGAGGATCGGGTGAAGGCGGCCTACGGGGCGAATTACGACAGCCTCAGCGCTGCCAAAGCCAAATACGACCCAACGAACCTCTTCCGCTCGAACCAGAACATCCGGCCGGCGCCGTAGCGGGGTAGTAGCGGGTTCCCCGATATCAGGACAAACGAGAACCGCGCCGCCACCGGGAGGGTTCCCAGTGGCGGCGCGGTTCTTTCGTCGGGCCCCCTGTCGGATTCGAACCGACGACCCCCGCTTTACAAGAGCGGTGCTCTGGCCAACTGAGCTAAGGAGGCGTGCCGGCCGTGCCGGCGAGGCGCCGTCGTCGTGTCCATGAGGTGGAACCTGCCGGAGGCAGCGTGACGCCGAGCGCTCAATAAGGGTAGCCCAGCGCCGGCACCGCGTGAAATCAGCCACGCACCCTGCAGCGCCCGACCGGATAGAGTCGTTTCCGAGACCAACTACTTCGATGGAGCCCGTTTTGAGCGCTGCACAACCCTCGACCACACCCGGCGTCAAGGCATCGTTCTCGACGGACGGCAAGTACGGCGACTTCGACTTCATCGTCGTCTCCAACCGGCTGGCGGTGGACCGCGTCGTCGACGAGAACGGCGAGAGTTCGTGGCGGCGTTCCCCGGGCGGACTGGTGACCGCTCTGGCGCCGGTGATGGCCAAGGCCGACGGCGCCTGGGTCGGCTGGCACGGAGCGCCCGACGAGACACTCGAACCCTTCGACGAGTCGAACATGCGCCTCGTGCCCGTGCCTCTCAGTGCCGAGGAGGTGGAGCTGTACTACGAGGGGTTCTCCAACGCCACCCTCTGGCCGCTCTACCACGACGTCATCGCCTCTCCCGAGTTCCACCGCACCTGGTGGGACTCCTACCGCAGGGTCAACGAGCGCTTCGCGAAGGCGACGGCGTCCGTCGCGGCGGAGGGAGCGACGGTCTGGGTGCAGGACTACCAGCTGCAGCTCGTCCCCAAGATGCTGCGCGAGGCCCGCCCGGACCTGAAGATCGGCTTCTTCAACCACATCCCGTTCCCTCCGCTGGAGATCTACGCGCAGCTGCCGTGGCGCCGTCAGGTCATCGAGGGGCTCCTGGGCGCGGACCTCATCGGCTTCCAGCGTCCCAGCGACGCCAGCAACTTCCTGCGGTGCGTGCGCCGCTTCAAGGGCTACACCATCAAGGCCCAGCAGGTGCACGTGCCTGCGGGCGACGACGGCACACCGGGCTACGTATCGCGCGCCGAGGCGTTCCCCATCTCCATCGACACCGCGTCGATCACGGAGCTGGCGCAGCGGCCGGATGTCATCGAACGCTCGAAGGAGATCCGGCGGGAACTCGGCGACCCGGAGCACATCCTGCTCGGCGTGGACCGGCTCGACTACACCAAGGGCATCGGCCACCGGCTCAAGGCCTACGGGGAGCTGCTCGAGGACGGCGCAATCACGGTGGAGGGCGCCGCCCTCATCCAGGTCGCCAGTCCCAGCCGTGAGCGTGTGGAGCAGTACCGCCTCCTGCGCGAGGACATCGAGGGCGCGGTGGGCCGCATCAACGGCACGCACGACACCATGAAGAACACCGCGATCCGCTACCTCCACCACAGCTACCCGGTCGAGGAGATGGTGGCGCTGTACCTCGCCGCCGACGTCATGCTCGTCACCGCCCTGCGGGACGGCATGAACCTCGTGGCCAAGGAATACGTCGCAGCCCGCACCGGGAACACGGGCATGCTCGTGCTCAGCGAGTTCGCGGGCGCGGCGGACACCCTCCGCCAGGCGATCCTCGTCAACCCGCACGATATCGACGGACTGAAAGCCGCCATCGTCACGGCGGTCACCATGCCGAAACCCGAAGCCATGCGGCGTATGCGGCTCATGCGCCGCCAGGTGGTCCACAACGACGTCGAGCGCTGGTCGCAGACATTCCTCAACGCCCTCCAGACGGAAGGACCCGGCAATGGCGATTGACACGGAGCTCCACGCCGCACTCCGCCGCCTGGCCTCCACGCCGCGCCTGCTCGTCGCCCTGGACTTCGACGGCACGCTGGCACCACTGGTCGAGCGGGCGGAGGACGCCCGCGCCCTCCCGGCGTCGGCCGCGGCCGTCCGGGTGCTGGCCGGCCTGCCCCACACGACGACGGCGCTCATCTCCGGACGGGCCCTCGACAGCCTGCGTGCCGTCGCCGACCCGCCGGCGGACACGATGCTGATCGGCAGCCACGGCGCCGAGACCTGGACCGGACCGGACCGCGCCCCCCTCGCGTTGACGCCGGACCAGGCCGGCCTCCTGGTGCGCGCCGTCGCCGTCGTCGAACGGATCGTCGCCGTGCATGCCGGGACACGGATCGAGTTCAAGCCCGCCGGCGTCGTGCTGCATACGAGGACGGCGGCGGACGACATCGCCGACGCCGCCGTGGCAGCAGCACGGACCGAGCTCACCCCGCTGGACGGCGTGAGCATCACGGACGGCAAGCGCGTGCTCGAGATCTCGGTGATCGAGGCCGACAAGGGCCAGGGACTGGCCCTGCTGCGGCAGGCGGCGGCAGCGACGGCGGTCTTCTTCGCAGGCGACGACGTCACGGACGAGCATGCCCAGAAGACCCTCGTCGCGGGCGATGTCGGCATCAGGATCGGCCCCGGGGACACCGCCGCGTCCTTCTCCGTCGCCTCTCCCGAGACCTTCACGGAGGTGCTCCAGGAGCTCGCGACGCTGCGCGCTGCAAGTGCACCCGGGTAGGGAACGTGTCATACTCAGGAGGCGTGACCAACGTCACCGGTACTGCTGGCGGACCACGCGCAACAACTGAATACCTTCCATTCACTACGGATCGTCGGGCACGTACCTGCCCGTGAAAAGGAACCAACTCCATGGCAACGGTAACGTTTGACCAGGCCACGCGCCTGTACCCGGGCACGGACAAGCCCGCCGTCGACAAGCTCGACATCGACATCGCCGACGGCGAATTCCTCGTCCTCGTAGGACCCTCCGGTTGCGGTAAGTCCACCTCCCTGCGCATGCTCGCGGGCCTCGAGGACGTCAACTCCGGACGCATCCTCATCGGTGACCGCGACGTCACGGATGTCCCCCCGAAGGATCGCGACATCGCGATGGTCTTCCAGAACTACGCCCTCTACCCTCACATGTCGGTGGCCGACAACATGGGCTTCGCCCTCAAGATCGCCGGCGTCTCGAAGGAGGAGCGTGCCGAGCGTGTCCGCGAAGCGGCGAAGCTCCTCGACCTCGAGGACTACCTCGACCGCAAGCCGAAGGCCCTCTCCGGTGGCCAACGCCAGCGTGTCGCCATGGGTCGCGCGATCGTGCGTAATCCTCAGGTCTTCCTCATGGACGAGCCCCTGTCCAACCTGGACGCGAAGCTCCGGGTGCAGACGCGCACGCAGATCGCCTCGCTGACCCGCCGTCTCGGTGTCACGACGGTCTACGTCACGCACGACCAGGTCGAGGCCATGACCATGGGTGACCGCGTCGCCGTGCTCAAGGACGGCATCCTCCAGCAGGTCGACACCCCGCGCAACCTGTACGAGCGGCCCAAGAACGTCTTCGTCGCCGGCTTCATCGGCTCGCCCGCCATGAACCTCCTGGAACTGCCCGTCGCCGACGGCGGTGTCCTCTTCGGCGGCATCGTCTACCCCGTCCCCGGCAATGTCCTCGAGGCCGCGGCAGGCAACACCGTCACGCTCGGTGTCCGCCCCGAGGACCTCGTCCTCGTTGCCGCAGGCGAGGGGCTGCAGGTCGAGGTCGACGTCGTCGAGGAGCTGGGCGCCGACGCCTACATCTACGGCCACACCACGCTGGACGGCAAGAACCACGACATGGTGGTCCGCGTCGACGGACGTCGCCCGCCGATGAAGGGCGACAGCGTCTACGTGCGCCCCGAGCAGGGCCATGTGCACCTGTTCGACACGACGAACGGGCTTCGCCTGGCCGAGACGGTCTAGGTTCCCCGCGGATCACGCACGACGCCGCCGGTGGCTTTGCCGGGCATCCTCTGGAGGCCCCGGGAAAGCCACCGCTGTGGTTTAACGGCCATTACGCTTGATACAGGCCCATCTCCCGCCCAGACACGAAGGCAGCACCCATGACCGAGACCTCGAACGCCCAGTGGCATGACGAGCCCACGGATTACGACCAGACCGGCAAGCTGCCGCGGGTGCGTCCCGCATCCTCCGAGGTCCCCAACCTGGGATCCCTGAACATCACGGCGGCGGCGACCGATCCAGAGCTTCTCGACCTGCCCTGGCACGTCGCCCTCGAGGAGTGGCCGGCCAGCGCCCTCGCCGCCCTCCCCCGCGGAATCTCCCGGCACATCGTCCGTTTCGCACACCTCGGCGGATCGGTGATCGCGGTCAAGGAGACCGGCGAGCACATCGCGCGCCACGAGTACCACATGCTCCGGAAGCTCCAGCGCCTCGACGTACCCTGCGTCGAGCCCGTCGCCGTCATCTCCGGCCGGGCCACGCCCGAGGGGGAGGAACTCGACCCCGTCCTGGTCACCCGACACCTCAAGTTCTCACTGCCCTATCGGGCGCTGTTCTCCCAGACCCTCCGCCGCGACACACTGACCCGCCTCATCGACGCGCAGGCGCTGCTCCTCGTACGCCTGCACCTGGTCGGCTTCTACTGGGGCGATGTCTCCCTCTCCAATACCCTGTTCAGGCGCGACGCCGGGTCCTTCGCCGCCTATCTGGTCGACGCCGAGACGGGCGAGCTCTACCCGGAGCTGTCGACCGGCCAGCGCGAGTACGACCTGGAGATAGCCCGCGTCAATATCGCGGGCGAACTGATGGACCTCGCAGAGGGCGGCCTCATCGAGGAGAAGGTAGATCCTCTCGCCACCAGCGAGCTCATCATGGACAGCTACCGCCGCCTCTGGAGTGAGCTGACGGAGCAGGAATCGTTCGAGCTCGGGGATCGCTGGCGCGTGGGAGCCCGCATCCGCCGCCTCAACGAGCTGGGCTTCGATGTCGAGGAGTATGCGATCAAGACGGCCGCCAACGGTACGCAGATCCAGTTGCAGCCCAAGGTCGTCGATGCAGGGCACCACAGCCGTCGGCTCCTCCGCCTGACGGGCCTCGACGCGCAGGAGAACCAGGCCCGGCGCCTGCTCAATGACATGGACGCCTACCGTGCGGACAACAACCCCACGCTGGACGAGGAGTTCACTGCGCACCTCTGGGTCAATGAGGTCTTCGAGCCCATCGTCCGCGCCGTACCCCGTGAACTGGGACGGAAGCTCGAGCCGGCGGAGGTCGTCCACGAGGTGCTCGAGCACCGGTGGTACATGTCCGAGCGGGAGGACAGGAATGTGCCGATGGCCGAGGCCGTGCAGTCCTACCTCGACGACGAACTCCGTCACCGCCGTGACGAGGCGGAGATCATGCTGACGGCGGACGCGAAGACCATCGGCATCGATGAGGACTCGGAGTAGGTCGACGACTATCGGGTTGACGACAAGGGACCGGCAGCCATTGTGATGGCTGCCGGTCCCTTGTGCTGTCGGAGGTCCTGCTATGGGCATTCCAGGGGCTGGCCCTGGACCGTGACCGGCGTTCCCGGCGGGAGGCCGTCGCATTGTTCGATGATCTGCTGAGTCACGTCGCCGAAGAAGGCGATCAGGGCGATCATGGTGATCACGCCGATGATCGTGAACAGCACACCGATGATGATCCCGGCAAGGGCGAACCCGTTGCCCACCTTCGCCTTCCGTGATTTCACGAAGGCGATGATGCTGATGACCAGGCCGACCGGGGCGATCAGGATGGCGAGGATGAAGCCGACGATACCGAGTGTCCTGCCGGGATTCTCTGCCGTCTGCACCTGGTAGCCCTGCTGTCCGGGGTAGTTGCCGGCACCCGGGCCGTAGGGGCTCTGCTGCCCGTAGGGGGATGGGGCCTGCTGCCCGTAGGGAGTAGGCGCCTGCTGCCCATAGGGGGTCGGGGCCTGACCGTACTGCGGCTCGTTCTCCCCGTACCTGGGCTGGTCCTGCTGGCCGTACTGGGGCTGGCTCTGCCCCGACTGGGGCTCGTTCTCCCCGTACCGCGGTTTGTTCTGCTCACCGTGGGGCGGTCCGCCCTGCGATCCCGGATTATTGTCAGACATGCTGCCCCCGAACGAAAGTAATGGAAATGACGGAGAATTCCGACAGTTTCTTGAACAGTATCATCGGGGGTCGTCGCCCATCCGGCCCAGGACGGCAACAATCAGGCGACGATGGCCTTGCCTGGATTCAGGATGCCCAGGGGGTCGAAGATTTGCTTGATGCGGGCCTGCAGATCGAGGACCGCAGGCTCCTGCTCCCAGGAAAGCCATCTCCGCTTGTACTGTCCTACGCCGTGCTCGCCCGTGATCGTGCCGCCGAGCTCCAGCGCCAGGCGAACCGACGCGTCGAGCGCTTCGTCCAACCGCGACTGGGCTTCCAGGCCCTCGCTTCGCGCGACCCAGAAGGTGGGATGCAGGTTGCCGTCACCGGCGTGGGCCACGACCTTCAGATGAACGGCGTAGCGTTCCGCCATCGCCTCGAGTGCTTCGACGTAGTCGACGAGGCGGGATTTCGGAACAGCGACGTCCTCTCCAACCCGGAACAGGTCGTCCACATCATCTCCCCGACTGTGTCGCCTCAGTTCGACGAGCCGCTCGGCTTCTTCCGATCCCTCCTGACTGACGCCGGCGCCCAGCCCGACCAGGACCGCCCGGATGGTTTCGGCCTCCGCCGCAGCACCGAAGCCGTCCGTCCGGATGAGCAGGAGGGAACCACCTCGTCGGCGGAGGTCCGAGCCGTGCACGTCGTCCAGTGCGTCGAGAGTCCTCCCATCGAGGAGCTCCAGGATCGAAGGTTGCACCCGGGCGCGGCCGATGGCGAGGACCCCGGCTGCTGCCCGAGGGAAGTCGTCGAAGAAAGCGGCCAGGGTGTGGACTTCCTGGGGCAGGTAGCGGAGGCGGACGGTGACCTGCACGACCACGCCCAGCGTTCCCTCCGAACCTGTCATCAACGCCGTGAGATCGTACCCGGCAACTCCTTTGAATGTCCTGTGCCCCGTCGAGATGAGAGTGCCGTCCGCAAGGACCACTTTCAGCGCAAGCACCGAGTCGCGCGTCAGCCCGTACTTGGCACAGCGGAGTCCGCCCGCATTGGTGGCGACATTCCCTCCGATGGTGGACCACCGGTAGCTGGCCGGATCCGGGGCGTACATCAGGCCATGCTCCGCGACGGCGGTGTTGAGGTCGGCGTTGATCACACCCGGTTCGACGACGGCGGTCTCGTCGTCCGCGTTGACCTCGATGATCCTGTCCATGAGCTCGAGCGACAGGATGACACACCCCTCCGTTGCATGCGCCCCACCGGACACCCCCGACCCTGCGCCCCTGCTCACCACCGGCACACGATGGCGCGTCGCCCACTGCATCATCATCTGCACGCCCTCAACGCTGCGGGCGCGGATCACCGCGTCGGCAAGCGCCGGTTCAAGGACGGGGCCCTGGTCCCGGGAGTATCGGATCAGGTCATCGGGGTTCGTGGATACACATCCCGGCAGCGCACTCTCGAGTTCCTGGAGCACCTCCCTGAGCATCAGGACCCGCCCATGAAGCGCCGGTAGCGCGACAGAGCCTCGGACCAGAAACCGCGGTAGAAATCATAGATGTCCTGGGGGTCCTCCGCCGTCCACCCACTGTGGACAAGTGTGAACGTGACCCCGGGCCCACCACCCGCTCCGGTTCCTTCGCGTAGCGTCTCCGAAGCAGACCGGGCGGAGCCGGGTTCTTCGCCGCCGGCCATCTCGATACGCACCACGGTTGTAGAAGCAGAGCCGACATGCCGCCACGACAACTGGAGCCACTCTCCGGGACGACTGTCGGTCACCTCGCCCCAGACGTTCTCATCATCGTTGGCGGATGTCTCGACGAGGGCGTTGTCTTCCAGATCGAAGAAACTGCCCTCACCCCAGCGGCTCAACTCGTCGGCGGGCCACCAAAGATGGAGATGCTGCGTCAGCCCTGCCCAGGCATGATCGGCAGGCGCTGGTACATGCTCCGAGAATCGTAGGTCCGGTCGGTCCTCCGAGACGCCGGTCTCGGAAGGGGGGTGCGAGAACAATCCACTCATGAGTCGACAGTACCGCCGACCGAGGACTCTTCAGAGGCCGACGTTCATCTGCAGGTCGTGCCGGGCCAGGGCGGGTGTCGGGCATGGTGGCCGAGGGTGCTTTACCGGGGCTGTTTGACGTTGCCTTGTGCTGGTCGGTGCTGATGGGGGTGGGCCCCGTGGATATCCGGTGGGCGCCGGGGGTGTTGATCGGGGACCGGTCCGGCCGGTATCCGGCGGGCCGCGGGTGGGTGGGGTGGTTAACGGGGAAGAGGCCCCACCGTGGTGGGGCCTCTTGCCTGTAATGGTTGTCCGGCGGTGTCCTACTCTCCCACACTCTCTCGGGTGCAGTACCATCGGCGCTGTGGGTCTTAGCTTCCGGGTTCGGAATGGGACCGGGCGTTTCCCCCACGCTATGACCGCCGTAACCCTTGCTACCTGGCGTACCCTGTGTGCCGCACCC